>JBIPNU010000050.1:0-9426 GCA_044370615.1 Burkholderiales bacterium | reverse complement strand
TCCGTCGATCGACTTCCACGATCCCGGCACGTCGATGAATCGCAGCGCCTGGGCGATCCAGCGCGCGTCCGGGCTCGCCGCCATCGCCTCGGGCGTGCCGCGCACGAACGCGCGCCCGGCGTCGCGATCGAATTCGAACAGCCGGCGCACCGCCTGCACCCAGGCGAGCGCGAGGGTCTCGCCGTGCGCCGCGCCGAATGCCGGCAGCACCGCCTGCACCTCGCGATGCGCGACGAAGCTCGCGCGACCCAGTGCGGCAAGCGCCTCGGCGAGAGGAGAGGTTTCCCGTCCCGCCTCGCCGGCGGCCTGACCCGCGTCCTGCCCGTCCTGCGCCATGTCCGCGCCCCTCAGCCGCCGTTGCGGGTGAACCGCCGCGCGATCCACCGCCCCGACAGCAGCGTGACGATGAGCACCACCACGGCGGCCGCGAGCAGCTCATCGTGCATGCGCGCGTCCTGCAGCAGGGACTCGATCGCGGTGCCGAACAGGTAGCCTGCCGCGCCGATCGCCGCCGTCCATACCGCGACGCCGACCAGGTTGAACAGCATGAACCGCCAGACCGGCACTGCGCTCATTCCCAGCGCGATCGGCGCGGCAATGCGAAAGCCGTAGAGGAACCGGTTGGCGATGATGATCGCGATGTCGTAGCGCTTGACCCAGCCGCTGATGCGCGCCACCCGGGCAGCCACGCGCGGGAACCGCGACAGGAACGGCAGTGCGTAGCGGATGCCGATGATGTAGTAGGCGAGGTCGCCGAGATAGGTACCGACGAAGGCCACGCCCGCCACGCCGATCGGGTCGAGCAGGCCCTGGCTCGCGGCGATCATGCCCACCACCAGCGTGGCCTCGCCCTCGAGGAAGGTGCCGGCGAACACGAACCAGTAGCCGTACTCGCGGGTGAGCGCCGCCAGGTCCAGTCCCAGCCAGTCGAGGAGTCCCACGGCGGGCGTCGGCGCGCCGCCGAAGCGGCGCGCGCGGGCTACTCGAAGTGCGCCCGAACGATCTCGAGCAGCGCAGCCGCGAGTTCGAGATCGTCGGTCATCGGGTTGATGAGCGCGACCTGGCAGGCCTCCACCGGGGGCAGTCCGGCCATGATCATGCTCGCCGCGTAGACCAGTGCGCGGGTCGAGGTCACCTCGTCGAGCCCGTGGTCCTTCAGCGCGCGCGCCTTGCGCGCGACGGCCACCAGTCGCGCGGCGACGTCGGCGTCGAGGCCCGCGACTTCGTTGACCAGGATGCGACGCTCGGTCTCCTCGGCTGGAAAATCGAAGTTGAGCGCGACGAAGCGCTGCTTGGTCGACGGCTTGAGATCCTTCAGCACCGTCTGGTAGCCGGGGTTGTACGAGATGACCAGCAGGAAGTCGGGGTGCGCGGCGACCTCCCTCCCGGTCTTCTCCAGGGGCAGGCGGCGCCGGTGGTCGGTGAGCGGATGGATGATCACGGTCGAGTCGGTGCGCGCCTCGACGATCTCGTCGAGGTAGCAGATCGCCCCGGCCTTGACCGCGCGGGTGAGCGGGCCGTCCTGCCAGACGGTCTCGCTGCCCTCGAGCAGGAAGCGGCCGACAAGGTCCGAGGACGTGAGGTCCTCGTGGCAGGAGACGGTGACCAGCGGGCGGTCCAGTCGCCAGGCCATGTGCTCGAGGAAGCGGGTCTTGCCGCATCCGGTCGGTCCCTTGAGCATCACCGGCAGTCGCTGGCGATACGCGGCCTCGAAGACCTCCACTTCGCGGCCCTGCGGCTCGTAATAGGGCGCCTCGGGCGTCGGGCGGGCGGGCGGCACGATGTCGTGGGTCCCCTCGCCGGGTCCGGTCGCTGAGGCGGGCAGTCGGTCGGGCTGGTTCATGCGGTCATCCTGCTTGCGAGGCGGCGAGGATAGCATGGCCTCCCAGGGGCTCCGGGCCGGGCCGGTGGACGCCCGCGGGTGCCGCTCGCGTCGCCCCCGGCGGCGGGAGTGCCGCGAACCGGCCGGCCCCGGGAACGCCCGCCACCGGGCGGGGAGGCGTGCCCACGCCGGTCGCGCAGGACGCGCCGCGGCACCACCGGCCGGTCACATCGCTCGGGCTAGACTTGCCGATTGACCGCGTGGAGTTGCCCGATGATCCGCCTGCCGCCGGACCTGCCCGACCGCTTCCTCGCGGCCAACGAGGTGCATGCCCGTCCGTTCGATCCGGCCGCCACGCCGTCCCGCGCCTCCTACCTCGCCGTGCTGGTCGACACCACGCAGCGCGCATCGGAACTCGTCCATCTCGGACGCCTGTGCGAGCGCTACGGCGAAGTGCCCCCGGCCGAGGGCATCACCCAGTTCGCGCTGCGCTTCGGCGGCAACCAGCTCAAGTGGGAGCGCCACGGCGAGTTCTCCACCTACATCGTCTCCACGCCGGGCGAGGGCACGCGACCGTTCGCCGATCCGGCGATCGACCAGCTTCCGCAGGACTGGCTCGCGGCCATCCCCGGCCAGACGATCGTCGCCGCCAACGCGGCGCTGGTGCCGGTGCCCGCCGGCGGTCTCGCCGGCGGCCTCGAGGAACGCCTCGCCGCCTGGTTCGGAGACGCGACCGTCGTGGGCTCGGCGATCGGCGACGGCGCGGGCGGCGCGTTCACCGACTTCCGGCTGCAGCCCGACGGCTTCCAGCGCATCCTGCTCGTCGACGGAGAGCTCACCGCCTCGCAGTCCGGGCGCATGCTGCAGCGGCTGTTCGAGATCGAGGCCTACCGGGTACTCGCGCTGCTGTCGCTGCCGATCGCGCGGCGGGTTGCCCCTGGCGTGGTGCAGATCGAGCAGGAGCTGGTCACGCTCACCGAGGAGATCGCCCGCGAGGAGCGCGCCGACGAGACGCTGCTGGGCGAACTCACCGCGCTGGCCGCGCGGGTCGAGAACGCGCTCGCGGCCACCCAGTTCCGGTTCGGCGCGAGCCGCGCCTACTTCGACCTCGTCCGCGCGCGCATCGTCGAGTTGCGCGAGCAGCGGCTCCCGGGCCTGCAGACGATCGACGAGTTCATGGCCCGCCGACTCAGCCCGGCGATGGCGACCTGCGCCTCCCTCACGGGCCGGCTGCAGGAACTCTCGCAGCGGGTGAACCGCACCAGCAACCTGCTGTCCACGCGGGTGAGCATCGTGCGCGAGCGCCAGAACCAGGCGCTGCTCGCCTCGATGGACCGCAGGGCCCGGCTGCAGCTGCGGTTGCAGCAGACGGTCGAGGGACTGTCCGTGGTGGCGATCAGCTACTACATGGTCGGACTGGTCCACTACCTCGCGCTGGGCGTGACCGCGGCGGGCCTGCCGGTGCGCCCCGAACTGCTCACCGGCCTCGCCGTCCCCGTGATCGCCATCGGCGTGGCGCTCACCGTGCGCTGGGTGCGCATGAAGGCGGTGGGCAGCGCGCCACCGCGCGAGGCGCCGGCAGCCGGGCAGGGCTGACCGCGCGCACCGCAGTCCCGGCGCGGGTTCGTGCCGGGGCGCCGCGGTCCGAGCCACGCCGACGAGGCCGGCGCGCGCGGTCGCGGGTCCCTTCGCGACGGCCCTCGGGAGCGACGACGGTCGGGCACGCCCGCGATCGCGCGAAGGCTCCATGGCCCAAACCCCGCGCCACCGGCGAGACGGCGCGAGGGCCTCGGCGTTCAGCCGCCAGCCTCGGCCGGCGGACCGGCCGCCTCGCCGGTGCCCGCGCCCCGGACCAGCGCGCGGGCGAAACAGAGGTCTTCCCACGACTTCGCCTTCTCCGGCAGGTTGCGCAGCAGGTAGGCCGGGTGGTAGGTCACCACCAGCGGCGTGTCCTGGTAGCGGTAGACCTGTCCGCGCATGCTGGCGATCGACTGCTCGCGGCCGAGCAGGGTGACCGCGGCCGTCTTGCCCAGCGCGATGATCAGCGCCGGCCGCACCAGCGCGATCTGGCGGTGCAGGAAGGGCTCGCAGGCCGCGACCTCGGCGGGCGTGGGCACGCGGTTGCCGGGGGGACGGCACTTCACGATGTTCGCGATGTAGACGTCGCGGTCGCGGGCAAGCCCGAGCGCGGCGAGCATGCTGTCGAGCAATCGGCCGGCCTGGCCCACGAAGGGCAGTCCGGTCGCGTCCTCTTCGGCACCGGGCCCCTCGCCGACGAACATCCACTTCGCCTGTCGGTCCCCGGTACCGAACACCGTGCAGCGACGGGTGCGGGCAAGCGAGCACGCGGTGCAGCCTGCCACCTCCGCGGCCAGCGGGTCCCAGTCGAGGCCGAGAATCGCCGCCGTGCGCGGGTCCTCCGGCGCCGGCGCAGCAGCGCCGGCTCGCGATTCCTGCTCCGGCCCGCCGGAGCCTCGCCCGGTACGGGTACTCCGGGTGCTGTTGCCGGCACCTGCCATGTCGATGTCCTCGTCCTCGGGATGCGTTGCCCGCGCGGCGGACTCCGGCGGCGGCTCGGCCGGGCCCGTGGAAAGTGGCGGGGCCGCGCGCGAGACGACTGCCGGCGAGGCGGGCGCGGCCGCATCGACCGCCGCCGCGCCGCCCATGCCCGTCCCGGATGCCACTGGGGGCGAGACAGGCGCGCCGGGCGCCATGTCCGCCGGCTCGGCCCGGCCATGGCGGGTCGGGCCTTCGGGAGAGCACGCGCTCGCCGGCGGCGCCTCGACCGCCGCGCCCGCAGATGCATCGCCGAGGGCGGCCACCGGCCCGTCACGGCCCGGAATTGCCCCGGGGCGCGCCCGCCACTGCGGCCCCAGCCCCATCTCCTCGAGCATCGCCCTGCGTCGTGCCACTCGATCCATCGCGCCCCCGTCCTTCGCCCGGCCGGTCAGAGCGCGACCGACATCACGCGCGCGTCCTCGCGGCCGCCGTCAGCCGGATAGTAGTCGCGCCGCGTGCCCACTCCCTCGAAGCCGACCGAGGCATACAGCGCGATGGCGGCGACGTTGGACGGCCGGACCTCGAGCAGCATCACGCCCGCCCCGGCGCGACGCGCATCGAGCATCGAGGCGAGCAGCAGTTGCCGGCCGTAGCCGCGGCGCTGCCAGTCCGCCGCCACCGACAGGTTGAGCAGGTGCGCCTCGCCCGCCGCGATCAGGGTCACGCGATAGCCCACCAGATGACCGCCGAATTCGAGCACCGCGGCGTCGTAGCCCGCCGCCAGCGAATCGCGGAAATTGCCCTCGGTCCACGGAAACGGATAGATCGCCCGCTCGACCGCCATCACCCCCGCGAGGTCGGCGCAGTCCATCGCGCGCAGCCGGGGCTGCTCATCCCAGCGGGCACTCATCGAGCGCCCTCCACGCGACCCGGGCGGGCGCACATCGCCCGCGCCATGCGGGATTCCGGCGCCCCATCGGCCGCCCGTGCCCCACGGGGCGCCAGCGGGCGCTCACCGCCCGCGCATCGCACCGGGCGCTCACCGCCCGCGCATCGCACCGGGCGCTCGCCGCCCGCGCCTTGTCGTTGCATCTGGCGCTCTTCCCCCGCGCCTCGCACCTCGCGTTTACCCCCCGCGCCTCGCGACCCGGCGCGAATCGCACGCACCGTGCGCGACCCCGCCGGACTGCCGGTCGCCCGCGCTCCGGGCCACGCCGACGCCGCCGCCCCGGATATCCCCGCCGGCAGGGATGCGGGAGGTCCTCGCCGCCCGCCGTCCACGCCCCCCCGGCCGCGACGCGTCGCGCGCCCCGGAGCCGGCCGGGACGCTCGCGCGCCTGCCTCTGCGGGCGTGCGGCTCAGGGTCGTGCGAGGCGCGAGTCGAACGTCGCCCTGTCCGCCCCCGTCGATCGCCCTCGCGATCATCGCGCCAGCCCCGCCTGCCGGGACCGCAACGCGGCCTGCTCGCGCACGTCCAGCGCGACCTTGTCGCGCACATAGACCGGTGCGGCCGCCTCGGGTGCCACCGCCTCGCCGGCGGCCAGCGCGACGAGCCCGAGACGCGCGACCGAGCGGGCGTGCGGCTGGCAGCCGGCGGCCACCGCGCGCAGCGGCAGCGTCGCCAGGCGCGCCCGCAACGCGGCCTCGTGCACCGCAAACCCGTCCCCGGCCGCAAGCCACCCCCCTGCGACCGGCTGCGGCAGGGGCACGCGCGCCGGCGCGCACACCCCGGGCCCTTCTTCGCTCGCGCACCGGCCGTCAGCCGACACATGGACGGTGGCGTGATAGACCTCGCCCATGCGGGCATCCAGGCAGGCCAGCACCCAGCCCTCGCCGGCCTCGAGCGCAAGCGCCTCGAGCGAGCCGACCGGCACCACGGGAAGACCGGCGGCGAACGCGATGCCCTGCGCCACGCCGCAGGCGATGCGCACCCCGGTGAAGGCTCCCGGCCCGGCCGCGAAGGCCACCGCGTCCAGATCGCCCGCCGAGAGGCCCGCCTCGGCGAGCAGTTCGCCAGCCATCGGCAACACCCGCGCGGCGTGGGCCACGCCCGCCTCGGTGCCCCGCGCGCGGATCTCGCCATCGACGGCAAGAGCCACCGAACAGGTCCGGCACGTGGTGTCGATGGCGAGCAGGCGCATGGCGAGCGGCGGATTCTACCGGAGAGCCGCCCGCTGGCCGGACCCCGGAGCGGCGTGCAGGTCCCGCGTACGCGCCGGGCGGTGGCCACCTGGACACCTGGCCGCGCGACCACCGCCGCCGCAGGCCGAACTCAGGGCCGGTAGAGCTCGCGGTTGGCGTCGTGAAGGTCGCGCCGAAGCGCGCGCCGCTCGTCGGGTGTCATCCGCTCGCGCCGCTCCCAGGCCTCGCGCTGGCGACGCATGCGCTCTTCGTGGAAGGCCTCGCGCTGGCGACGCATGCGCTCCTCGTGGAAGGCCTCGCGCCGCTCGCGCCAGGCCTCGCCGCGTCCCTGCGACCCGCCCCCCTCGGCGATCAGCCAGCCGGGCGACCGCAGCGGCGGGGCGGCCGCCGCCGGCAGCATGCCGGCGAACAGCAGCGCCAGCGCGAGCGCCACCCGTGCCGCAGGGCCCGGCCCTGCCGCAGGTCGCGTGCCACGGTCGATCGGCCTGCCGCCCACCTGTGCCCCCTCGTCGAGATCGCCACCCCGCCTGCCGCCGGTGCACCGATCGTACGCTGGCCCCGCCGGCAACGCGGCGCGGAAACACCGCGAGTGTGCAACAAACCGTGTCTCCGGCAGTCGGCGATCGCACCCTGTTACAGGCCGGCGTCGCGCCCGCCGCCCGCCGCGATTACGATGCGCCCATGGACACCCGCCTGAAGACCCGCGTCCTGGTCGTCGACGACGACCCGCGACTGCGCGAACTGCTGTCGCGCTATCTCGGCGAGCAGGGCTTCGAGGTGGTCGGCGCGGCCGACGCCCCGGCGATGGATCGCGCACTCGCGCGCACCGGCGCCGACCTGCTGGTGCTCGACCTGATGCTGCCCGGCGAGGATGGCCTGTCGATCTGCCGCCGGCTGCGCGTGACCTCGCCCGCGCTGCCGATCGTCATGCTCACCGCGCGCGGCGACGAGGTCGATCGCATCGTCGGACTCGAACTCGGCGCCGACGACTACCTCCCCAAGCCGTTCAACCCCCGCGAACTCGTCGCGCGCATCCACGCAGTGCTGCGG
Organism: Burkholderiales bacterium; assembly: GCA_044370615.1. Classification (GTDB taxonomy): domain Bacteria; phylum Pseudomonadota; class Gammaproteobacteria; order Burkholderiales; family CAIKXV01; genus CAIKXV01. The sequence continues at coordinate 1,913 of JBIPNU010000050.1, read as the reverse complement.
CGCCGCGCACCGGTGCCGCCGCCCGGCGCGCCGGACGCGGCGACCGGCATCGTGCGCTTCGGTCCGTACACCCTCGACGCCGCCACGCGCAGCCTCAGCCGCGACGGCGCGCCGGTCGCGATGACCACCGGCGAGTTCTCGCTGCTGCGCGTGCTGGTCTCGCACCCGCGCACGCCGATGTCGCGCGATCGCCTGATGGAACTCTCGCGCGGCCGCGGACTGGAGCCCTTCGACCGCAGCATCGACGTGCAGATCTCGCGCCTGCGCAAGCTCGTCGAGGACGATCCCGCGCATCCGCGCTTCATCCAGACCGTCTGGGGCTTCGGCTACGTGTTCGTCCCGGACGCGAAGGCCGGCTGACCGCACCGGCCCGCACCGTCCCGCCTCGCACCCCCGGATGACCGCTTGAAGCTGCCGCTGCCCTCGAGCCTGCTGTGGCGCACCGTGCTGCTGCTCGTGCCGCTGCTCGGAGCCTCCCAGCTCGCGTGGTTCGCGCTCACCGAGTACGCCTCGCGCGAGCCGCGTGCGCGCCAGATCGCCGAGCGCGCGGCCACCGTGGTCAACCTGACGCGGGCCGCGCTGGTCGGCTCGCAGCCCGAGCGGCGCCGCGCGCTGCTCGCCGAACTCGACGCCGCCGAGGGCGTGCGGGTGTATCCCGACGATGCGGTGCTGCCCCGGGGCGAACTCGCCCGCCGCCCGGTGGTGGGCATCGTGGTCGACGAGCTGCAACGCCGCCTCGGTCCGGACACCATCGTCTACACCGCGCGCGGCGACGAGCCCGGCCTGTGGGTGAGCTTCACGATCGACGGCGACCGCTTCTGGGTCGAACTCCCCGCGCCGCGTGAACGCGGACCGTTCCCGTGGCGCTGGTTCGCCTGGGGCCTGGTCGTGCTCGCGCTGTCGATCGTCGGGGCGTGGCTGATCATGCTGCGCACCACGCGCGGCCTGCGCGCGGCGATCCCGGCGGCCGAGGCCCTGGGCCGGGGCGAGCAGCCGCCGGCGCTGCCCGAGGACGGCCCGCGGGAGGTCGCCGCGCTCGGCCGCGCCTTCAACGGCATGGCGCGGGGCCTGCGCCAGCTCACGGCCGATCGCCAGATGCTGCTCGCGGGCGTCTCGCACGACCTGCGCACTCCGCTCGCCCGCCTGCGGCTGGGCGTGGAGATGCTGCCACCGGCCGATGCGCCGCTGGTCGCCGGCATGGTCCAGGACATCGAGGATATGGATGCGATCATCGACCAGTTCCTCGCGTATGCCAGGGAAGACATCGAGGCGCAGCCGCTGGTCTGCGTGAGCCTCGATGCGATCGTCTCCGAGGCGATCGCTCGCGCGCGGCGGGCGGATGCGGCGCTCGTCTTCGCGCCGGGTGGCCTGCCGCCGCGCTGGCTGCGCGAGCGATCGCTGCGCCGCCTGGTCGACAACCTCATCGACAACGCGCAGCGTCACGGCGCGCCGCCGATCGAGGTGCGCACGACGATGCCCGCGCCGGACCGTATCCGTCTGCAGGTCCTCGACCGGGGTCCGGGCATCGCCGCCGTGGACCGTGCGCGCGCGCTCGCACCGTTCGAACGGCTGGATCCGGCCCGCGGCGGGCGCGGCAGCGGACTCGGGCTGACCGTGGTCGAGCGCATCGCGCGCGCGCACGGCGGTCGGGTCGAACTCGCCGCGCGCGAGGGCGGCGGCCTCGCCGTGACCGTCGATCTGCCGGCAGACCCCGCAGGCCCCCCCTGCTGAACGGCAGGTCGGGGCCGTCTGCTCGGCGCCGGCCCGCGCGGAGGTCTACGGCACGCGTGCATCGCAGCATCGCCGTACCCCCCACCAGCGCCCCGGTCAACGGACGCGACCGTCAGCCTGTGCATGCGATCGACACCACGCCTGCTGCCCGTCAGCGGATCGATGATCGAGCGATCGCAGCG
>JBIPNU010000049.1:0-9429 GCA_044370615.1 Burkholderiales bacterium | reverse complement strand
GGCGACGTGCGCGTCGAGCCGGCCGGCGAGACGCGCCTGCGCCAGGTGCTGGCCGCCGCGCTCGAGGCCGGCAAGGGCGTGGTCCACGTGCTGTCCGATCTCGACGACCTCGACGCGGCGATGCGCGGCGGCGCGGCGAGCGCGCTGCTCGCCACGCGGGTGTTCTCGGTGCGCCGCGCGTGTCCTTCGTGCGGCGCGAGCCACCCGGAGCCCGATCCGCGCCTGTTCTCGTTCAATTCGAAGCACGGCTGGTGCCCCGGCTGCATGGGTACCGGCGTGTCGGTGAAGGGCTGGCGGGAGGACGCCGAGGCCAGCCGCGAGGACGAGGATCGCCGGCTGGACAGCTACCTGGACGAGCGGGCCGCCGCCGGCGAGCTCGCGGCCTGCGGAGCCTGCGGCGGCGAGCGTCTCAACGCGCTCGCGCGCCACGTGCTCTTCCGCAGCGAGTCGATCTCCCGCACGACCGCCCGATCGGTCGAGGCGCTGTCCCGCTGGATCGACCAGCTCGAACCGAGTCCGCGAGAGGCGGAGATCGCCCGCGACGTGCTGGCCGAGATCCGCTCGCGCCTGTCATTCCTGCGCGAAGTCGGACTCGGCTATCTCGCCCTAGATCGCGACGCCCCCTCGCTCTCCGGTGGCGAGGCGCAGCGCATCCGGCTCGCCGCACAGCTCGGGTCCAACCTTCAGGGCGTGTGCTACGTGCTCGACGAGCCGACCATCGGACTGCACCCGCGGGACAACCGCGTGCTGCTCGACACGCTCGCCCGGCTGGCAGGACGGGGGAACACGCTGCTGGTGGTCGAGCACGACGAGGACACGATCCGTCGCGCCGACCACGTGATCGACCTCGGGCCGGGCGCCGGCGTGCGCGGCGGTCGCGTGGTCGCCCAGGGCACGGCCGAGGCGCTGCGCGCCCACCCCGACTCGGTGACCGGTCGCTTCCTGCGCGAGCCGCTGCGCCACCCGATCGGCCCGCGGCGGGCGGTACCGGGCGCGCTCGATCGGCTGGTCGTGCGCGGCGCGCACCTGCACAGCCTGCGCGCGGTCGACGCCGAGGTGCCGCTGGGCCGGCTGACCGTGGTGACCGGCGTGTCGGGGTCGGGCAAGTCCACGCTCGCGCGCGAGGTGCTGCTCGCCAACCTGGCCCGCGCGGTCGCCGCGCGCCGCGACGGCGCCCGCATGCGCTGGGAGGGTGTGCGCGGGATCGACGGAGTCGAGAAAGTCGGCCGGGTGCTCGAGGTGGACCAGACCCCGATCGGCAAGACCCCGCGCTCCTGCCCCGCGACCTACATCGGCTTCTGGGATGCGATCCGCCGCCTGTTCGCCGAGACGCCGCAGGCGCGCATGCGCGGCTACGGGCCGGCCCGCTTCTCGTTCAACACCGGCGAGGGGCGCTGCCCGGCGTGCGAGGGTGCGGGCGTGCAGCGGATCGAGATGAGCTTCCTGCCCGACGTCAAGGTGCCGTGCGACCAGTGCGGCGGGCGCCGGTTCAACCCCCAGACGCTGGAGGTCCTGTTCAAGGGCGCCTCGGTGGGCGAGGTGCTGGCGATGAACGTCGAGCAGGCGGTCGCCTTCTTCGACGCCCATCCGGGTATCCGCGGCCCCCTCGAACTGCTCAACGACGTCGGGCTGGGCTATCTCACGCTCGGACAGCCGAGTCCGACGCTCTCGGGCGGCGAGGCGCAGCGCATCAAGCTCGTGACCGAACTGGCCAAGGCGCGGGTCGGCGACGTGCGCGACGCGGCCCGCCGCCCGGGCCGTGCCGGGGCCGAAGCCCGGACCGTCTATGTGCTCGACGAGCCAACCGTCGGACTGCACATGGCCGACGTGGAAAAGCTGATCCGCGTGCTGCACCGCCTGGTCGACGCCGGCAATACCGTGGTCGTGATCGAGCACAACCTCGATGTCTGGGCCGAGGCGGACTGGATCGTCGACCTCGGTCCCGAGGGCGGCGACGGCGGCGGCCGCGTCGTCGCGCAGGGCCCCCCCGAGGCGGTCGCGGCCGTCGCCGGCTCGCACACCGGCCGCATCCTCGCCGAGTTCCTCGCCGAGCGCGGGATACGCGATCCGGATTCCCCGTCCACGGCGTTGCCCGCGCTGCCCGGCCCGGTACGCTGAGTCACGGACGACCGGTGCGGACCCAGGCGGCGGGTTCGCGGGGATCGCCCGGCGATCGGCGGACGCCGGTCACGCGCACTGCCGGGGCCTCGGTGCCGCCCCGGCATGCGACACGGTGATCGGACCGCACAGCGCCCCCTCCAGCACCGATTGAAGATACACTCGGCGCGCGGCGAAAGGAGCATCGATCCGGTAACGCTCCTGGCCGCAGCGAACGCCTTCGCTCGCGTCTGCGGCCGGCCTCCGGCCCGGCTACGCGCCCTGCGTCGGCGACGTTCCGACAGCGACACATGCAGTCAGCCTGAACCGGTGCGGAGACGATGTCTTCGAAGGCCGATGCATCAGGAGATTGCCATCAGTACCCCCTTCGAAGCGCTCGGCCTCGTGCCGCAGCTCGTGCGCGCCGTGGCCGACCAGGGCTACGACGAACCGACACCCATCCAGCGTCAGGCGATTCCCCTGGTGCTCGAAGGCCGTGACCTGCTCGGCGCCGCCCAGACCGGCACGGGCAAGACCGCCGGCTTCACGCTGCCGCTGCTGCAGCGGCTGTCCTCGCAGCCGCGACGCGGTCCCGCGCCCCGCTGCCTGATCCTCACCCCCACGCGCGAGCTTGCCGCCCAGGTGGAGGAGAGCGTGGTCGCCTACGGCCGCCACCTCAGGCTCAGCTCGACCGTGGTGTTCGGCGGCGTGGGCATCCATCCGCAGGTGGCCGCGCTGCGACGTGGCGTGGACGTGCTGGTCGCCACGCCGGGCCGCCTGCTCGACCATGTGCAGCAGAAGACGGTCGACCTGCGCGGGATCGAGATCCTCGTGCTGGACGAAGCCGACCGCATGCTCGACATGGGCTTCATCCGCGACATGCGGCGCATCCTCGCGCTGCTGCCACGCGATCGGCAGACCCTGCTGTTCTCGGCCACCTTCTCCGACGAGATCCGCTCGCTCGCCCGCGAGTTCCTGCGCGATCCTGCGACCGTCGAGGTTGCCCGCCGCAACACGCCGGCCGAACTGGTCACGCAGGTCGTGCATCCGGTCGACCGCGACCGCAAGCGCGCGCTGCTCGCGAAGCTGATCCTCGACAACGACTGGTTCCAGGTACTGGTGTTCACCAAGACCAAGCACGGCGCCAATCGGCTCGCCGAGCAGCTCGAGCGCGACGGCATCGAGGCCGCCGCGATCCACGGCAACAAGAGCCAGGGCGCGCGTACCCGCGCGCTGTCGCGCTTCAAGGACAACTCGCTGCGGGTGCTGGTGGCCACCGACATCGCCGCGCGCGGCCTGGACATCGAGGCGCTGCCGCACGTGGTGAACTTCGACCTCCCGAACGTGCCCGAGGATTACGTGCACCGCATCGGTCGCACCGGCCGCGCCGGCGCCGAGGGCGAGGCGATCTCGCTGCTGGCGGCCGAGGACCGGCCGCTGCTCTCCGCGATCGAGAAGCTGATGGGACGCCGTATCGAGCAGCGGGTGATCGCGGGCTTCGAGCCCGGGCAGGGTCCGGTCGCGCCGGCCATGCCGGCACAGTCCCCCGCGCGGTCCCCGGGCGGCGCTTCGCACGGCCGCGGGCGCAGCCACGCCCCGGCATCGCCCGCTGGCCGCTCGCCGGCGGGGCGCCCGCAGGCCCACGCGAAGGGTGGCGGTGCCGGCCCCGGCCATCGCGCGCGTGATGGCGAATCGGCTCGTACCGGCCACGCGCCGCCGACCCACCGCGCGCCGCGGCCCGCGGCAGCGCAACCGCGTGCGGTCGCATCCGGCGCTCGCAGCACTGCGGCCCCCGCGACCCCGACCGGGGCGCCCGCGCCCCGGCCTTCGGGCCTGTTCGCCGATCGCGGCAGCGGCCGTACGCGACGCCGCTGATCGCCGCGCGGCGGGGCGACCGGGTCGTCTCGCGTGGCCTGCCCGCGCACGCGGGCCACGGGATGCGCGGCGGCCCGGCCGCTTCGGCGCGCGCCGCCGCGCGCAGGCGCCCGTTCCAGCGGCAGGGCGGCGGCGTACCGGCAGCCTCGCGCGAACGGAGAACGCGCGCCTGGATGCGGGGCCGACCCCGGAGGCCATGACGGCAGGCCTCGCGCCGCGTGCCGGGCGTTCGCCCCCGACCGACGGCTGGCCGACTTCGGCCCCGCCCCGCGCAGCCCTGCGCACCGGCAGTGCGTCCGGCCGCGCGGCGTATGATCCTTGCCCCGCCCTCCCCTGCCACCCGCCCTCGCGGGTCGAGGATGAAGCCATGAAACTCGACGAAGCCGCCCTCGCGCTGCCTGCCCAGCAGGTGAGCCTCGATGTCCTCCTCGAGAAGTACGCGAAGGGCGACGAGCAGACGACCGAGGACGTGCGTCGCCGGGTCGCGCATGCGCTCGCCGCGGTCGAGGCCGACCCGAAGGCGTGGGCGCCGGTGTTCCTCGAGGCGCTCGAGGGCGGCTTCATCCCCGGCGGCCGGGTGAACTCGGCGGCAGGCACCGACCTGCAGGCCACGCTGATCAACTGCTTCGTGCAACCGGTCGGCGACTCGGTGTCGGAGACCGTCGACGGGCGCCCGGGCATCTACGTCGCGCTGATGGAGGCGGCCGAGACCATGCGCCGCGGCGGCGGGGTCGGCTACGACTTCTCCGCGATCCGTCCGAAAGGTGCCCACGTGAAGGGCACCGATTCGCATGCCAGCGGCCCGGTGTCCTACATGCGGGTGTTCGACCGCTCCTGCGAGACGGTCGAGTCCGCCGGATCGCGCCGCGGCGCGCAGATGGGCATCCTGCGCTGCGACCACCCGGACATCGAGGACATCATCCACGCCAAGGACGGCGGCGACCTGCGCAACTTCAACGTGAGCGTCGCGGTCACCGATGCGTTCATGCGGGCGGTCGAATCCGACGGTGCGTGGGATCTCGTCCACAAGGCCCCGCCCGCGCGCGCGCCGCTCGCCGACCTTCCGCGGGCGGATGACGGGCGCTACGTCTACCGGACCGTCCGCGCACGCGACCTGTGGCAGCAGGTGATGCAGTCGACCTACGACCACGCCGAGCCGGGCGTGGTGTTCATCGACCGGATGAACGACGACAACAACCTCGCCTACTGCGAGACCATCCAGGCGACCAATCCCTGCGTCACCGCGGACACCTGGACGCTGACGGTCGACGGGCCCCGGCAGGTGAGGGAATGCATCGGAACCCCGAACACGCTGGTGATCGACGGGCGCCCCTACCGCACCACGGCACAGGGATTCTTCGCGACCGGCCACAAGCCCGTGCTGGCGCTGCGTACTCGCGAGGGCTTCCGGTTGCGCCTGACCGAAGACCATCCGGTCCTGAGGGCCTCCCGCGTCACGCGCGACCGCCGCGACACGGAATGGGTACGCACGAGCGAACTCTCGCCGGGAGACCACATCGTCCTGCAGGACCACCGCGCGCTGTCCGGTTGGCCTGGCCACGGCACGGCGGACGAGGGATTCCTGCTCGGATTCCTGCTCGGCGATGGAACGCTCGAGGTCGACACCGCAGTGGTCGAGGTGCGGGACTGCGAGGCGGCACAGGTGGCCGGTGGCGCCCCGGTCGCCGGGCTCGCCGCACGCAGCCTCATGGACGCGGTGACGGAGGCGGCGACGGCGCTTCGCAGGCGCGCCGACCATCAGGGCTGGATGCCGGTGCGCGACCGCAACGGCTGGCGATTCAAGTCCTCGGCGCTGCGAGATCTGGCCGCCCGCTACGGCATGCATCCGGGCGCGAAGGCCATCACGCCCGAGATCGAGCGCGCATCGTCGTCGTTCTATCGCGGCTTCCTGCGGGGTCTTTTCGATGCGGACGGCTCGGTGCAGGGCGGACACGAACACGGCGTGAGCATTCGGCTCGCACAGTCGAACCCGGACACGCTGGAGGCGGCCCAGCGCATGCTGGCACGCCTGGGCATCGTCGGCTCGCTGTACCGCAACCGCCGGCCCGAAGGCTTTCGCCTGCTTCCGGATGGCGTGGGCGGACACAAGCTCCACCCCACCCGGGCACGGCACGAACTGGTGATCGCTCGGGACAACATCGTCCGTTTCGCGGATCTGATCGGCTTCCACGACTCCGGCAAGCGAGCCGCGCTGGCGCGCGTGATCACGGCCTACCGTCGGCGCGCCAACCGGGAACGGTTTGTCGCGACCGTCGATTCAGTCACGCCCGACGGCGAGGAGCTGGTCTACGACGTGAGCGTCCCGGGACCGCACGCGTTTGACGCCAATGGTCTCACCGTGCATAACTGCGGCGAGCAGCCGCTGCCCTCCTACGGCTGCTGCTGCCTCGGAAGCGTCGACCTCACCCGGTTCGTGCGCGAGCCGTTCACGGCGTCGGCGCACTTCGACTTCGCCGCCTTCGCCGGTGTGGTGCATCCGGCGGTACGCATGCTCGACAACGTGCTCGAGGCAACCGTATGGCCGCTGCCGCAGCAGCACGCGGAGTCGCGCGCGAAGCGGCGCGTCGGGCTGGGCTTCACTGGAATGGGCGATGCCCTGGTGATGCTCGGGCTGTCCTACGACACCCCGGCCGCGCGCGACATGGCCGCGCGCATCAGTTGCGCGCTGCGCGACGAGGCCTATCGGGCCTCGGTGGACATCGCCCGCGAAAAGGGCTCGTTCGGCCTGTTCGACGCCGAGCGCTACCTCGCGCCGCCCTCGTTTGCCTCGCGCCTGCCCGAGGACCTGAAGGCGCTGATCCGCCGGCACGGGATCCGCAACAGCCACCTGCTGTCGATCGCGCCCACCGGCACGATCTCGCTCGCCTTCGCCGACAACGCCTCGAACGGCATCGAGCCGCCGTTCTCGTGGACCTACCAGCGTCGCAAGCGCATGCCCGACGACTCGTTCCGCACCTACGACGTCGAGGACCATGCCTGGCGGCTCTACCGCCACCTGGGCGGCAACGTCGACGAACTCCCGGCGAGCTTCCGGACCGCCCTGGACATCTCCGCGCTCGACCACATGCGCATGGTCGCCGCCGTCGCCCCGTATGTCGACTCGGCGATCAGCAAGACGGTCAACGTGCCGGCCGACTATCCGTACGAGGACTTCAAGGACCTCTACCTCGAGGCCTGGCGCAGCGGGCTGAAGGGCATCACCACGTATCGACCGAACGCGGTGCTGGGCAGCGTGCTGTCGGTGACCCCGGCGCCGGAGGCGGAAAAGACTGCCCCCGACGACCTGGACACCAGCGATGCCGACCGGCGCATCCGCCTCGATGCCGCGCCCGATCCCGCGCTGGCCAGCCTGCGCTGGCCCGGGCGGCCCCGGCTGCCGTCCGGCAACCCGTCGTGGACCTACATGGTCGAGAGCCCCTCCGGCGCGTTCGCGATCTTCGTCGGCCATGTCGAGGGAGAAGTCACGCACCCGTTCGAGGTGTGGGTCAACGGCGCCGAGCAGCCGCGCGGGCTGGGCGCGGTGGCCAAGACCCTGTCGATGGACATGCGCGCCCAGGATCCGCAGTGGTTGCGCAACAAGCTCGACATGCTCGCGCGCACCGCGGGCGACGACGCGTTCGACTGCCCGATGCCACCTGAAGGGCAGCCGGAGCGGGTGCCGAGCATGGTCAGTGCCTTCGCGCGCATCGTGCGCTGGCGGGTCCAGCACCTGGAAGCCACCGCCGCGCGCGGCGGCACGCTCCCCGCAGGCTCCCCGGTGCTCGACGCGCTGTTCGCCCGCAAGGAACCCAAGACCGGCACCGACGGCACGCTGTCCTGGTGCGTGGACGTGCTCAATCCGGCTGCCGGCGACGACTTCGTGCTGATGCTCAAGGAACTGTCGCTGCCCGGAGGCCAGCGCCGCCCGTATTCGATGTGGCTCGCCGGTACCTATCCGCGCGCGCTCGACGGCCTGTGCAAGCTGCTCTCGCTCGACATGCGGGTGATCGACCCGGCGTGGATCGGCATGAAGCTGCGCAAGCTGCTGACTTACGCCGAGCCGCTGGGCGACTTCATGGCGCGCGTGCCCGGCGAGGAACGCCAGCGCAACTGGCCGAGCACCGTCGCCTACATCGCGCAGCTGATCATCCACCGCTACGCGATGCTCGGCCTGCTCGACGAGCGCGGCTACCCGGTGTCCGAGATGGGCGTGCTCCAGGTGCCCGAGGACGATCGCGCGCTCGCGCCGCAGGCGCTGCAGTCGCTGGGGCAGGTGATGCGCGGCAAGCTGTGCGGCGAGTGCGGCAATGCGGCGGTGATCCGCAAGGATGGATGCGACTTCTGCACCGCCTGCGGCGCGGTGGGGGCCTGCGGATGATGCCCTCCGCCCTCGCGACGACCGACGCGTTGAGAGCGGCGCTGGGACGCCTGCGCGCGCGCGAACTGACGATCCACGGGTTCGCCGCCGAGGCTCGCGCGCAGGGCGCGCTGCTCGCCGCCCTGCCCGAGCGGTTCGCGCAGGCGCTGGAGCAGATCCTCCAGCGCCTGGAGTCCGGCAGCCTGTTCGCCGAGGAAAGCTGTTCGTTCAGCCAGGGGGACCTGCACCGCCTGCTCGACCAGTGGCTGGACCGCGCCGATGCGGTGCTGGCGGAGGCAGGGCAGGCGCGGTGAACACACCGCCCCCCCCGGCCGCGGACGCCGCGCACACCGGGTCTCCCACGGCTCCCGGGCCCGGCGTGGTCACGGTCGCCGCCGACACCGACCTCGCCCCGTCCGCCCCGTCCGCCCCGTCCGATCCGTCCGCTCCGTCCGCTCCGTCCGCTCCGTCCGCTCCGTCCGCTCCGTCCGCCCCGTCCGCCCCGTCCGCTCCGTCCGCTCCGTCCCCCCGGCCCGCACGGCCCGCCACGGCTGCCGAGCCTGCCCTGACCGCCGATGCCGCGAGCACCGCCCGGTCCGCCGCGGACGCGGGGGCACCGCGGCGCCCACAGGCGCGAATACCGCCGGCCTTCTTCGACGACGCGACACTGGCCTTCGACCGGTGCTGGCAACTGCTCGAGCGCGGCGCCCGCGACCGGCGTAGCGCCTTCCACCAGCCCGCGGTGGCTACGATGGCTGCCGACGGCCCCGAGGTGAGGACGGTCACCCTGCGCGGCGCGGACCGCTCCGCCTGGACCGTGGCGTTTCACGCGGACGCGCGCGCGGGGCTGGTCGCGCAGCTGCTCGCCGATCCGCGCATCGGGCTGCACTTCTACGACGCGGACGAACACACCCAGCTGCGCCTGCGCGGGCGCGCGAGCGTGCACGCCGGCGACGCGCTCGCGCGTGAACGCAGGGGCCGCGCGAGTGGCCCCGCCCACCGCTGCTATTTCGTGCCACCGCCCGGAACGCCGGCCACCGGCCCGACCAGCGGCCTGCCGCCGGCGCTCGCGCACCGGGCGCCCACCGCCAGCGAGAGCG
>JBIPNU010000048.1:0-9449 GCA_044370615.1 Burkholderiales bacterium | reverse complement strand
TCTCGCCGACAACGGGACCAGCGGCAACCCCTCCAACTCGTTCCTCAACCTGAGCGAGCGTGCCTTCGGCGCCCAGTGGAACACGTCCGTCGGCACGGCCGCGAGCGGCAGCCAGGCCTATCGGGCCGGTGACCCGGGCGGCACGGCGCCCCCGGCGATCGACGTCTATTCGGCCAACTACCTCAACTGGCGCTTCGGGCCGCGGGGGCCGAACGGGCATCCGATCGGGCGAGCGACCCGCATCACGCTGGCGAAGAACGCACTCACCGACCTGGTGATGGCCACCAACGGGGTGCGCTTCGGCCTGATCGTTTCCAACAGAACCCGCACCGACCTGTCGAACGACGGGGCCTACGTGGCCTTCGCCTCGCGCCGGATGGGCATCGGGCCGTCGGACCCCGACTTCGCGAACCGGCAGGCGCTCGCCAACGCGATCAACGGCGTCGAAGCGCGTTCGCGCACGCCGCTCACCGAGACGCTGTACGAGACGATGCTCTACTACGCCGGTCGCGCGCCGCAGTGGGGTACCGATACCTCGGCCGCGCTGGTCGGCGGGCAGGTGTCTGCCGGTCGCGACCCGACCGCGGTGTGCACCGCGATCGGAACGGGCTGCCCGGCGGTGGGTGTGTACCGCTCGCCGATGCTCACCAACCCGACCGCGGCCGAGCCCTCGGCCTGCCAGAAGAACTTCGTCGTGCTGATCACCAACGGACAGGCGGAAGAGGACTTCTCGGCGAACACGTTGCCGGGCTCGCGGGGCGTCCGCAACCTCGTCTACCAGAGTGATTCGCCGCAACCGGTGGGCATCGTGTCCCCGGTGACCGGGACCGATTCGTTCAACGCGGCCACCGCGTCGGGCCAGTTCGTCAACCCGACCACCGGACAGCCCTACGGCATGCAGGATCTCGCGGGCACCACGGTCGACAACGGTTACCTGTGGCTGGACGAGCTTGCCTACTTCATGCGCAACGCGGACATGAGTCCGGGCGCGCGGATCTTCGCCGGAGACACCTCGAGCGACCAGTTGACCGGCTTCCAGGGCGTGATCACCTACGTCGTGGGTTTCCGGGGCGCGAACTCGCCCGTCCTGCAGCAGGCGGCACAGCGTGGCGACGGCCTGTACTACGAAGCGGCGGACGCCTCCGACCTGCGAAACAAGCTGCAGCAGGCCATCACCAACATCACGAGCTTCAGCGGCACCCTCGCCTCGGCGACGGTGCCGCTGGCCTCCTACAACCGCTCCGAGTCCGGGCTGGACGTCTACATGTCGTTCTTCGAGCCCAGCGCCAACCGGACGTGGCGCGGCACGCTCAAGCGCTACCGGCTCGGGCTCACGACGGAGGAGTGCGGGACCAACCTCGACGGCACGCCGAATACCTTCTGCCTGATCGGACAGACCACGCTGCCCAGTGGCAACCGGAACATCGTCACCCAGGAACTGCTCGGGACCACCGGGCTCGTCACCGAGGTCATCAACTCGCTGGCGGTGAGTTTCTGGAACCCGCTGAGCGAGATCGACGGGCGAGATCCGGTGCGCGGCGGCACCGGGTTCCAGTTGCGAACGCTGGGGGCGAGCTACACGCCGGAGAACCGTCGGGTCTACACCAAGCTCAGTACGGTGGCGAGCAACGACCTCACCGCGTCGGCCAACCAGCTGACGCGAGGCAACGCCGCGATCACCACCGCGTTGCTCGGGTTGGGCGCGACCGACACGGCCGGACGCGCACGGCTGATCAACTTCATCCGTGGCGGCGACATGGCGGTATCCAACTGCAACGGCGCCCTGCCCGGCGCAGCCTGCACCAACTGGGCACCCTGGGCGCATGCCGACATCCTGCACTCGAAGGTGGCACAGGTCTATTACAACGTGGGTACGAGCCCGCCAGTGCAGACGCTGTTCTACCTCACCAACGACGGGTTGCTGCACGCGGTGGACGCCAACACCGGCCGCGAACAATGGGCCTTCCTGGTGGAGGAAGCGCTCCCGCAGCTGCAGGGGATGCAGATCAACGGCAGCGGCGTGCAGATCCAGGCGGCCGACGGATCGCCGGCGGTGTATGTTCGCGACGACAACCGCGACGGCATCATCAACGATTCGGACCAGGTCATCCTGGTGTTCAACCTGCGCCGGGGCGGTCGATCGGTGTATGCGCTGGATGTCACCGCCCCGAGCGCGCCGCGGTTCCTGTGGAAGATCACGGGGGACGGGGGTGGCCAGCTGTGTACCGGGGGCACCTGTGCGTCCCAGCCGCTGTACGCGGAATTGGGACAGACCTGGTCCGCACCGGTCGTCACCCGGGTGAACGGCCATTCGAACCCGGTGGCGATCTTCGGTGCCGGCTACGATCCGAACCAGGACAACGAGCCGGTTACCGCCAGCGACACCATGGGGCGGGCGGTGTTCGTGGTCGACCTGCTCACGGGGACGCCGGTGCGGCGGTTCGATGGCGTGTCGGTGCTCAACTCGGCGGGCTCGATGACCAACAGCATCCCGTCCACGCCGTCGGTGTTCGACATGAACGGCGACGGCAGGGCGGACGTCATCTACGTGGGCGACACCGGGGGCCGGGTGTTCCGCTTCCAGATCAGCGACCCGGATCCGGGCAACTGGTCGGGCAGGCTGCTTGCGCGCCTGTCGAATGCCACGCCGGCGAACCGGAAGATCCTGTTCCCGCCGACGGTGGTGCCCTACGTTTCGGGGGGCGAGCGGATCTTCGCCGTCTTCGTCGGCACCGGCGACCGGGAGCACCCGTTCAAGCTCAATTCGGCCGATGTCATCGCGATGATCGTCGATCGCGACGTCACGAACACCCTGTCGACATCGCCACCCGTCGATTTCGACTCGGCCGCACTGACCAAGCTGGCCTGGGACGACCAGACGGCCCAGGCTTCGGTGACCAGTACCTCGGCCGGGTGGGTGAGGCTGCTGCCGCCGACGGTGAAGGTGACCGAGTCGCCGAACGTGCAGACCGATCTGCTGCGGGTTCCGGTCTACGGACGGGCGAGCGACCTCGGCTTCGTGGCCATCGCCTCGACCTGCACGCCGTCCTTCCTCAGTCGACTGGTGGGCTATTCGGGACTGGAGTCGAAGATCGTGGTTCTGCCAGGCAGTTCGTCACGCGGGCAGCTGTTCCAGGGCAATATCGCGCAGAACTTCATCGGCGCACCGCAGGTGCTGTTCCTGCCCGATGGTCGGATCGTGCTGTTCAGCTCGGGCGGGGCGGCAGGTATCGGTGCGGTGCAGCAGATCGGGCAGCGAAACGTCGCGCGCGTGCGCTCGTACTGGTACGTCGATCCGAACTGACCGGTCGAGGGTAGTGGCAGGGTCCGGGCCAGGGTCAGGCCCGGAAGCGGGGGCGGAGGCGGGCGAGTGTCGTCGCCTCCGCCGCGATCCTTCCGCAGGCTGGATGCTGCGCGGATCGGGAGCGACCCACGGCGGTGCCCCCGCAATGCCCGGGAGCCGTCGCCGGATGCAGCGTCGATCGGCGGCGCCAGGCGGCTCCGACGGCTGGCGTGTGGCCGAACGGTGGGGATGCCCCGCTGCCCGGGGTGACGGACAGCGGGTCAGGCGTCGCGGGCGCGGGCCGCGTCGGCGGCGGCCAGCAGGTCGCGCGGAAGCGAGAAGGTGACGCGCTCGGCGATGCCGTCCTGCTCGCGCACCTCGGTCGCCCCCAGTTCGCGCAGGCGTTCGATCACCTCGCGCACGAGGATCTCCGGCGCAGAGGCACCCGCCGTGACGCCGATGCGCGAGTGCCCTTCGAGCCAGTCGGGATAGACCTCGGCCGCGCGGTCGACCAGATAGGACGGGATGCCGGCATTGGCCGCGACTTCGCGCAGCCGGTTGGAGTTGGAACTGTTGCGCGAGCCGACCACGATCACGACATCGCACTCCTGCGACAGCCGCTTGACCGCATCCTGGCGGTTCTGCGTGGCGTAGCAGATATCGTCCTTCTTCGGGCCGACGATGCCGGGGAAGCGCACGAGCAGCGCCTCGGTGATCGACCGCGCGTCGTCCACCGACAGCGTGGTCTGGGTGACGAAGGCGAGGTTGCCGGCGTCGGACACCTGCAGCCGGGCGACATCCTCCACCGACTCGACCAGGTGCATGCCGCCGCCGGACTGGCCCATCGTGCCCTCGACCTCGGGGTGCCCGCGGTGGCCGATCATCACCACCTCGCGTCCCTGGCCGCGCATCTTGGCGACCTCGACGTGCACCTTGGTGACCAGCGGGCAGGTGGCGTCGAAGACCTCCAGCCCGCGCGACTGCGCATCGCGGCGAACCTCGAGCGAGACGCCGTGCGCCGAGAAGACCACGGTGCCGCCCGCCGGGACCTCGTCGAGTTCCTCGACGAACACCGCGCCCTTGGCCTGCAGGTCGGACACCACGTACTTGTTGTGCACGACCTCGTGGCGCACGTAGACCGGCGCGCCGCGGGCGACCAGCGCCTGCTCGACAATCTCGATTGCGCGATCGACCCCGGCGCAGAAGCCGCGGGGCTTGGCGAGGATGACCTGCAGGGCCACGGCGGACACTCCGGCTGGACGATGACCCGAGTATACCGGGGGCGAAGGCCGCGACTGCACGGCACCCGGACCGCCGGCGTGGGACCTACCCGCCGGGCCTGGCGTCGGGTGCCGCGTCGGGCGACGGACGCCACGCATCCCACACCAGCAGCGCCGCGCCGCAGCAGATGGCGGAATCCGCGACGTTGAACGCCGGCCAGTGCCAGCCGGCCGCGTGCAGGTCGAGGAAGTCGATCACCGCGCCCAGCCAGAGGCGATCGATCAGGTTGCCAGCCGCCCCGCCGAGGATCAGGGTCAGCGCCACGCAGTACCGGGTGCGCCCGGGCTCGGCGCGCAGCATGTGGACGATCCACGCGATCGCCACCACGGCCACCGCGATGAAGAACGCCCGCTGCCAGCCGGCGGCGTCGGCGAGCAGGCTGAAGGCAGCGCCGGGGTTGTAGACCAGCACCACGTTGAGGAAAGGGGTGATCGGCACGACCTGCCCGGGCAGCAGCCACTGCAGAACGAGCACCTTGGTGACCTGGTCGACCACGACCAGCGCGAGCGCCCAGCCCAGCCAGTCGGCCAGCCGGCGAGGGCGCTCAGCCATGGCGAGCGACCGCAGGCACCGTGACGGGCGCGAGCCCGGATCGCCTGCCGCGGTCAGGCATGGCGGCGCGTCTCCGGCGAGCCGGCGAGGTTGCCGGCGCAGCGCCCGCAGATCTCGGGGTGGGACGGATGCGTGCCGACGTCGGCCCGGTAGTGCCAGCAGCGTGCGCATTTCGTGCCGCTGCTGGGCCGCGTGCTCGCGCGCAGCGCCGGGCCCGGCCGCACCGTGGCCGCCGAGGTATTCATCACGAAACGCAGTTCGTCGCCGAGCGCGGCCAGCGCGTCATGCGTGGGCGAGGGCGCTTCGATCTCGACTTCGGCGGCGAGTCCCGAGCCGATGGCGCCGGCCGAGCGCAGGCCTTCCAGTTCCCGCAGGACGACCGCGCGCACCTCGCGCACCGAAGACCAGCGCGCATCGAGCGCCGCAGCGGCCGCGGGGTCGATGTCCAGGGCCGGCGAGGTCCAGGTGGTGAGGAAAGCCGAGGCGAGCGGGTCGCGTTCGAGCACCGCCCACGCCTCCTCGGCGGTGAAGCTCAGCACGGGTGCGCAGAGCTGCAGCAGCGTGCGCGCGATGCGCGCGAGCGCGCCCTGCGCCGAGCGACGCGCGGGCGAGTCGGCTGGCGTGGTGTACAGGCGGTCCTTCAGGATGTCGAGGTAGAAGGCGCCCAGGTCCTCGGAGCAGAAGTGCAGCAGCTTCTGCATCGCAAGATGGAACTCGTAGCGGTCGTAGTCGGCGATCACCGACTGGCGCAGGCGCTCGGTGAGCAGCAGCGCGTAGCGGTCGAGGTCGACCAGTTGCGCATCGGGCAGCGCCTGCGCCCGATCGAAGTCCTCGACGTTGGCGAGCAGGAAGCGCAGCGTGTTGCGAACCCTGCGGTAGGACTCCACCACCCGTTTGAGGATCTCCTGGGAAATCGACAGCTCGCCCGAGTAGTCGGTCGAGGCGATCCACAGCCGCAGCACATCCGCGCCGAGGCTGTCGACCACCTGCTGGGGGGCGACGACGTTGCCGCGCGACTTGCTCATCTTGCGGCCCTGGCCGTCGACCACGAAGCCGTGGGTGAGCAGCGCGCGGTAAGGGGGTACGCCGTTCATCATGCAGGAGACGAGCAGCGACGAATGGAACCAGCCACGGTGCTGGTCGGAGCCCTCGAGGTACAGGTCGGCGGGGAAGCCGGTCTGGGCCGCATGCGATCCGGCGTGCCGGGTCTCCCGCAAGACGCCTGCGGCCGGCGGCGCGTCCCGCGGCACCGCCGTGCCCGGCCCGCCGAGCACGGTCTGGTGCGTGGCGCCGGAGTCGAACCACACGTCCAGCGTGTCGCGTACCTTCTCGTAGTCGCGCGCGTCCTCGCCGAGCAGGTCGGCGGCCTCGAGCGACTGCCAGGCCTCGATGCCCTTCGTCTCGACGGCCTGCGCGACCGCCTCGAGCAGTTCCAGGGTGCGCGGATGCAGTGCGCCGGTCTCCCGATGCACGAAGAAGGGCATGGGTACGCCCCACTGGCGCTGGCGCGAGAGCGTCCAGTCCGGTCGGTTGGCGATCATCGCCGAGAGCCGGGCGCGGCCCCACGCGGGATAGAACGCGGTGGCCTCGATGCCGCGCAGCGCGGTGGTGCGCAGCGGCTCGGCGGGACGATGACCCGCGAACCCCGGCGGCTCGTCCATCGCCGCGAACCACTGGGTGGTCGCGCGCAGGATCACCGGGGTCTTGTGCCTCCAGCAGTGCATGTAGCTGTGCACATGGCGCGGATCCTCGGCAAGCAGCGCGCCGGCCTCGCGCAGTACCTGCACGATCAGCGGGTTGGCCTTCCAGATCATCAGCCCGCCGAAGCGCTCGAGCGAGGATGCGTAGTGCCCGTCGCCCATCACCGGGGTGAGGATGTCTGCATCGCGCAGCCCGTGGCGCCGGCAGGACTCGAAGTCCTCCACCCCGTAGGCCGGCGCGGCGTGCACGATGCCGGTGCCGGTATCCAGCGTCACGTACTCGGCGAGGTAGACCGGGGAATTGCGGTTCGCGAAGGGGTGGGCGAAGGCGAGGCCCTCGAGCGCCGCGCCGCGCGCGCGCGCGAGTTCGCGGAAGGCGCCCAGCCCGTAGCGGTCGATGGCCGGCGACTGCCAGCGTCCGTCGGCGCCGGCCGCAGCCTCGCGCATCGCGATCCCGGTGGCGACCACCAGCAGGCGCGAACCCGCCTCGATCAGCGAATACTCGAACTCGGGGTGCAGGTTGAGGGCCTGGTTGGCCGGCAGCGTCCATGGCGTGGTGGTCCAGATCACGATCTGGCCGGGCAGTTCGGGCAGCGCGGGCAGGCCGAAGGCGGCGGCGATCGCCGCGCGATCGGTGAAGCCGAAGCCCACGTCCACCGCGGTGTCGGTGCGCTCCTCGTATTCGATCTCCGCCTCGGCGAGTGCCGATCCGCAGTCGAAGCACCAGTTCACCGGCTTCAGCCCGCGGTACACGTAGCCGCGCTCGAGCAGCGTGCCCAGCGCGCGGATCTCGTCGGCCTCGTTGCGCGGGTTCATCGTGAGGTAGGGCTGGTCCCACTGCCCGAGCACGCCCAGGCGCACGAAGTCGCGCCGCTGGCGCTCGACCTGCTCGGCTGCGTAGGCGCGCGCGAGCCGCTGGGTCTGCTCGGCGGGCAGGTGCTTGCCGTGCGTCTTCTCGATCTGCACCTCGATCGGCATGCCGTGGCAGTCCCAGCCCGGCACGTAGGGCGCATCGAAGCCGGCGAGCGTGCGGCTCTTGACGACGATGTCCTTCAGCACCTTGTTGACCGCGTGGCCGATGTGGATGTCGCCGTTGGCGTAGGGCGGACCGTCATGCAGCACGAAGCGCGGCCGCCCGCGCGAGGCGTCGCGGATGCGCGCGTAGAGGCCGGTACGCTCCCATGCCTCGAGCATCTGCGGCTCGCGCCGGGCGAGGTCGCCGCGCATCGGGAACGCGGTGTCCGGCAGGTTGAGCGTCTTCTTGTAGTCGGGCATGGCGGGCCTGGAGCGGTCGGATTCGGAGTCGTCGGTCGGGCGCGGCGGCGATCAGGCCGCGCGCCGCGCGTGGAAGTCGCGGGCCTGCACGCAATCGATCTCGATCTGCAGCACCAGCGCCGGGAGCCCGTCGTAGCGGGCCTCGTCGCGCAGTTTGTGCAGGAAGTCCACCTGCAGGCTCGCGCCGTAGAGATCGCCGGAGAAATCGAACAGGTGGACTTCGAGCTTGAGCCGACCCGAGTCGGTCACGGTGGGCCGCACGCCCAGGCTCGCCACCGCCGGCCGTGGCCGTGGCCCGGCGCCGTGCACGGTCACCGCGAAGATGCCGGCGAGCGGCATGCGCCGCCCGGGTTCGAGGTGCACGTTGGCGGTGGGGAAACCCAGTTCGCGTCCGATCCGGTCGCCACCGACCACCCGGCCGCTGACCGACCACGGCGCGCCGAGCAGGCGTGCCGCGAGCGAGAGGTCGCCACCGGCGAGCGCCTCGCGCACCGCGGTGCTCGATACCCGCACACCCTCGGCGCGGACGCTCTCGGTGGCCTCGACGCTGAAGCCATGGCGCTGGCCGGCCGAGGCGAGCGTGGAGAAGTCGCCGGCGCGGCGCGCGCCGAAGCGGAAGTCGTCGCCGACCTGCACCCAGCAGGCCGCGAGGCCCTGCACCAGGATGCGATCGATGAACGCGGCCGGTGGCATCTGCGCGATCCGGTAGTCGAATCGGCACAGGTACGTCCGGTCGACGCCGCAGGCGGCGAGCAGGCGCAGTTTGTCGCGCAGCCCGGTCAGCCGCGCCGGCGCCTGGTCGGGCGCGAAGAACTCGCGCGGATGCGGCTCGAAGGTGAGCACCGCCGCCGGCACGCCGCGTCCGCGTGCGGCCGCAACGAGACGGCGCAGCATCTCGCGGTGGCCGAGGTGCACGCCATCGAAGTTGCCGATGGTGAGGGCGACGGGCCCGTCGGCGGCGGTGGGGACGTGGCGAAAGAGGCGCATGGTCGGGGCGACCGATGATAGCGGTTCCCCGCCAGCGCCTCCGGGGGCGGACCGCTGCCCGCGGCGGCTGCCGGGGGCTCCTGGCCGCAGGATTCCGGAAGGGGCGCTTTCGCGGCCGAGTGGCCCGAGGGCGCGAGCGGTTGGCGGGGGCGCCCGCGGGCGGCTCCCGGTTGGGGGTACGCCGTGCAGGTCGGTGCCATCCAGAGGTGTCCTGCCCGAGCGCGGGCGAGGGCACGCACGTCGCGATGAGGAGGCGCCGGGGTCCGGGGTGCTCCGCCTGCGCGTGTGCGGGCGCTTGCCCGGCGTCGATGGGCGACCTGCGCCGCGGCCATCGCGCGCAGGCGCGGGGATGCCGGCGCCCCGTGCCGGGG
>JBIPNU010000346.1:0-3788 GCA_044370615.1 Burkholderiales bacterium | reverse complement strand
ATCCTCGTCTCGCCCGCTTCCGATCCCCGCACACAGGAGCCGCCCGATGTCCACCACTGCCGCCGCCACCCTCGACGCCTTCGGCGATCCGCTCGCCTTCAAGGTCCGGGCCGCCACCGCGTCCGCACCGGCGCCCGTGCGCGACAACCTCGCCGGGCGCGACGTGTTCGTGGTCGAGGCGCGCCAGCTCGCCCATCATCAGAAGGAGGCGGTGGTCACCCAGGGCACGAACGGCAGCGCCTGGCGAGTGACCAGCGACGAAGGCCGGCACCTGAACGGCACCGACCTCGCCCCCTTCCCGCTGGGCGTGTTCAATGCCGGCCTGCACGGCGACCTGATCCACCGGATGCTCGCCGCCGCGACCGCGCGCGGGATCGCGCTGCACGACCTGCGCATCCACCTCGACAACCGCTACAGCCTGACCGGCTCGTTCGTCCGCGGCGACGCGGTCGGCTGCGCGGAGCCCACGCGCGCGCG
The DNA here is from genome assembly GCA_044370615.1 of Burkholderiales bacterium. Lineage (GTDB taxonomy): Bacteria > Pseudomonadota > Gammaproteobacteria > Burkholderiales > CAIKXV01 > CAIKXV01. Next base: position 3,311 of record JBIPNU010000346.1, on the reverse strand, counting down.
CATCCGCATTGCCAGCGCGGCGCGTGCGGCCACGATCGCGCAGGTCGTGCGCGAGGCGATCACTGCCTCGCCTGCGCTGGCGGCGCTGCGCGCCCCGCTCGAGAGCACCTTCGCGATCTACGTGAACGGGCGCCGTCGCGACGTCGACAGCCTGCCTGCGTCGCCGGCCATCGATGCGCCCGACCCGTTCCGCACCTGGACCAGGGCGCCGCGCCCGCTCGACGCCGGCGCGGACCTGTCCGATCTCATCCGCCGCACCGGACAGGTCGAGCCCGGCACGCGCGAGCTGGCTCCGGCCACGATCAGCGGACGCCAGCTGCGCACCGTGGCCGGCGAAAGCCGCCTGCTCGACCCTGCCGGCCTCACCGAGACCGACACCTGGCTCGCCCTGCCCGCCGCATCGCACTTCACGCTGCGCACCGACGAGCGGGCCGGCATCGGCGTGGCCGACCGCGGACCCACCGGGCTCGCGCTGATGGCCGCGGGCATCGCCTTCTGCTACATGACGCAGCTGTCGCGCTACATCGACAACATGAAGCTCGCGATCGACGGCGTGCGGCTGGTGCAGTACACCCCGTTCGAGCTCGAGGGCGACCTCGCCGCCGGCACGCTGCGCGCGGTGGCGCAGCCGGTGGACACCCACCTTTTCCTGAACGGACAGGCGCCCGACGAAGTGCACGCGAAACTGCAGCGCATCGCGGCGATCACCTGCTATCTCCACGCGACGCTGGCCGCGGCGCTCGCGCCAGAGATCACGCTCGAAGTGAACGGGGCGGACGTTCCGCTCTGAGGGTTCGCGGCCAGCCCGCGCCCCGCGCCTTTCCGAACCCGCGGCCGCGCGAAAGGCGCGCGCTCGCCGCTCGGCACGCCAGGGGTGACCTGCCTCGCGCGAGGGACGAGCCACGGCTCGCGCGAGACGCGACGGACCTGTCGTCCCTCGTGCCTCGCGCGACCGACGGGTGCTCGATCGCGACCTGCGAGGGGCCCGCGCTCGCTCGCGAAACGCGGGACCCGATGAGCGCACGCATCGAGTCCCGCGATCCTCCGCCTGCAGGTCCGGAATGGAGCCGCGAGGGGGACATCCCAGCCTCAGCGGCCCGGCGCGAGCCCTGCCCGTGCCGCCAGCCCCGCGATCAGCGCCACCTGCCGCGCCACGAACGCGTCGAACGCCTCCGGCGTACTCGTCTCCGGCTCGGCGCCCAGCGCGCGCATGCGCGCCTGGACATCGGGCAGCGCCAGCGCAGCGGCCACCTCGACATTCAGGCGCAGGATCACCGGTCGCGGCGTCTTCGCCGGCGCGAGCAGCCCTCCCCACGAATCGAACTCGAAACCGGGGATTGCCGCCTCGGCCACCGTCGGAACATCCGGCACTGCCGAGGCACGCTTCGCGGTGGACACCGCCAGCGGCCGCAGCCGCCCCTCCTTCACCAGCGACAGGGCCGACGAGAGGGGCGCCATGAAGAACTGCACCCGATTGGCGAGGGTATCGGTCAGCGCCTCCGGCACGCCCTTGTAGGGCACATGCGTCACGTCGATGCGCGCCGCGTCCTTGAACATCTCCCCGGCGAAGTGGGTGCCACTGCCGGTGCCCGCCGACCCGAAATTGACCTGTCCCGGCCGTGCCCGTGCCGCCGCGAGCAGTTCACGCACCGTCGGGTACGGCGCGGTGACCGGGACCACCAGCAGGTAGGCGCTGCTGAACATCTTCGTCACGCCCGCGAAATCGCGCAACGTGTCGTAGGCGAGTTTCGCCACCGCGGGCTGGATCACGTGCGCGGCGGAGACGGCCAGCAGCGTATGCCCGTCGGGCAGCGCGTCGGCGACGATCTTCGCGCCGATCGCGCCGCCGGCCCCGGGCCGGTTGTCGACCAGCACCTGCTGGCCCAGCGTGTCGGTGAGCCGCGGGCTGATCAGCCGCGAGAAGAGGTCCGGTTGCCCGCCCGGCGTGAAGCCCACGACGATGCGGATCGGCCGCTGGGGATAGCTGTCGGCGGATTTCGCGGTCTGCGCGCCAGCCGTCCCCGGCAGCGCCGCGACCAGCGCGACGAGCATGCCCCACCGGATCGGTGCCACGCGGGCAGTGCGCGCCGGCCGGCTCCAGCCACTGATGCCGTCCCTGTCGATTCTCACCATCGCTCTCCTCCGGTATCCATGGTGTCGTCCCGCGGTCCCCCGGGCCGGGCTCAGATCCCGCCGGCACCGGCTGCGGGCGCCGGGTTGCCCGCCAGCGGGGCCGGCGGCACCACCGGTCGCACCCGGCTCGCCAGCCACACCAGCGCGAGCACCGGCACGCCCAGCAGCGCGGTGCCGGCGAAGAACCATCCGTAGCCGACCTGGTCCACCACCCAGCCGGAGAACCCGGCGAGGAACTTGGGCAGCAGCAGCATCACCGAGGTGAAGAGCGCGTACTGGGTCGCCGAATAGGACACGTGGGTGAGCCCGGAGAGATAGGCGATGAAAGCCGAGGACGCGATACCCGCCGAGAGGTTGTCCGCCGCGATCACCAGGATCAGCGCGCTCACGTCGTGGCCGTGCCCCGCCAGCCAGGAGAACAGCAGGTTGGTGAGCGCGGAGAGCAGCGCGCCGAGGAACAGCACCCGCATCACGCCCAGCCGCATCGACAGGATGCCACCGACGCCCACGCCGACCAGCGTCATGATGAGGCCGTACACCTTGGACACTGCCGCCACTTCGTCCTTGGTGTAGCCCAGGTCGCGGTAGAACGGATTGGCCATCACGCCCATCACCACGTCCGACACCCGGTAGACCGCGATCAGCGCCAGCACCAGCAGCGCGTGCCAGCGGTAGCGCAGCACGAACTCGGCAAACGGCTGCACCGCCGCGAAATGTACCCACGCCGCCAGGCGCGCGAGCGGCCGCGGCAGCCGCGACCCGAGCCGCTCGGCGAGCACGCGCTCCTCCGCCCGGGCCTCGGCCTGCGCGCGCGCCGCGGGCTCCGGCGAGAGCAGCACGGTCACCACGCCCACCAGCATCGAGGCCGCCATCGCGAGGTAGGCGATCATCCAGGGCGCCTGCTCGTAGGTCGCCTCGCTCGGGTCGAAGCGCGCGGCGATCCACAGCACGCCCGCGCCCGACCAGATCATCGCCAGCCGGTAGCCGGTCTGGTAGGCCGCGGCCATCGCGGCCTGGCGCTCGACGCCGGCCGACTCGATCCGGTAGGCATCGAGCGCGATGTCCTGCGTGGCCGAGGCAAAGGCGAGCGCGACGGCCGCCAGCACCAGGGGACGCAGCGCCTCCTGCGGGTCGCAGGTGGCCATCGTGCACAGCGCTGCGATGATCGCCAACTGCGA
>JBIPNU010000179.1:0-5658 GCA_044370615.1 Burkholderiales bacterium | reverse complement strand
CCATGCTCGACGGCGACCCAGCGCACGGGTGAGCAGCGGCAGCGGCAGGCGGTCGACCAGTGGCGCCCACGCCCACTTGAACGCATAGGCCATCGCCACCCAGCTCAGGAATCCGATGGTGGTGCGATCGACCCCCGCCTCGCGAAGCCAGAAGGACAGCGTGCCGAACACCAGCAGCAGCGGCAGCCCGGCCGAGAACCCCAGCAGCAGCATCCGCGCCACCGCGGGCTCGCCGTAGACGCGGGCGGCATCCAGCCACCCGCGCCAGCCCGGCCGGACCGCGGGGGCGGCGGCAACGCCCTCACCAGTCGATGTCATAGTCGATCGTGAGCGGTGCGTGGTCGGAGAAGCGGCGGGCCTTGTAGATCGCGGCCCGCGATGCGCGGGCGGCCAGACCCGGCGTGGCGATCTGGTAGTCGATGCGCCACCCGACGTTCTTCGCCCAGGCCTGCCCCCGGTTCGACCACCACGTGTACTGCTCGGGGCGCGGGTCCAGCCGTCGGAACACGTCGACGTAGCCATGTCGGTCGAAGACCTCGCCGATCCACGACCGCTCCTCGGGCAGGAAGCCCGAGTTGCCGCGATTCGATCGCCAGTTCTTCAGGTCGATCTCGCGGTGGGCGATGTTCCAGTCGCCGCAGAGCACGATCTCGCGTCCCTCGCGCGCGAGTGCGGCCAGCACCGGATCGAACTGGCGCATGAAGGCGAACTTCGCCTCCTGCCGGTGCGGCCCGGCGGACCCGGACGGCAGGTAGAGGGAGATCACCGAGACGCCGCCGAAGTCGCAGCGCAGGAAGCGTCCCTCGGCGTCGATGTCGGCGACGCCGATGCCTTCGACGACCCGGTCGGGCGCACGGCGCGACCAGATCGCCACGCCGCTGTAGCCCTTGCGTTGCGCGCAGTGGAACGCGGCATGCCAGCCGCGCGGGGCTCGCAGGCGGGGCTCGAGGTCCTGCGGCTGGGCCTTCACCTCCTGCATGCAGACCACGTCGCCGCGCTGGCGCCCCAGCCACGCGAGCAGACCCTTGCCCGCCGCGGACCGCAGGCCGTTCAGATTGAGCGAGATCAGGCGCAGCATCCCGGGCGGAACTCCCTCAGGCAGGTCAGTATTTCGCTTGGAAGACGGGCACGAAAATCGCTTGAGGTATTCCTGCACCCACACGCCGAACGGTCGCGACGTTCCCCTGAGCGGCCGCGATTCCTCCATCGGAAGATGCCACAATCCGGCTCGTCCGACCCGACCCGACCCGCGATGCGGGCCCTGGACTTTGCCGCACCGCACTTTTCCCGCATAGTCCCGAACTCATGGACACCTACCGCCAGCAGTTCGTCGCCTTCGCCACGTCTCGCCAGGCGTTGCGCTTCGGCCTGTTCGTGATCAAGTCCGGCCGCGAGTCGCCGTATTTCTTCGACTCGGGCCTGTTCAACGACGGTGCCTCGCTTGCCCGGCTGACCGAACTCTACGCCGAGGGTATCGTCGCCTCCGGCCTGGAGTTCGACATGCTCTACGGACCGGCCTACAAGGGCATCCCGCTGGTGAGCGGTGTCGGCATCGCGCTCGCGCGCGCAGGGCGCAACTATCCCTACGCGTTCAACCGCAAGGAAGCGAAGGACCACGGCGAGGGCGGTTCGATCGTGGGCGCACCCCTGCGCGGCCGCGTGCTGATCGTCGACGACGTCATCTCCGCCGGCACCTCGGTGCGCGAGTCGCTCGCCCATATCGAGGCCGCAGGGGCCCGGGCGGTCGGGGTGGTGATCGCACTCGATCGCATGGAGCGGGGCACCGGCGCGCTGTCGGCGGTCGATGAGGTCCAGCAGCAGATGGGGCTACCGGTCATCAGCATCGCCAACCTCGACGACGTCGTCGAGTTCCTCGGGCGCGATCCGGCGATGGCCCGCTCGCTGGCCGCCGTCCGCGACTATCGAGACCGCTACGGAAGCCGCTGAGATGAACGGACTGCCGCCTTTCCGCTTCGCCCGGATCACTGTCCGCGTGCCCGCACGGCTCGCGATCGGGCCTGCCCTCGGCCTGGCGCTTGCCAGCCTGATCGCTGCAGCGCCGGCGATCGCACAGTCCAAGAGCGGGGCCGCTGGCAACATGGTGTGCTGGTACGACAAGTCCGGCCGCCAGCTCGGCTGCGGCAACACCGTGCCGCCGGAGTTCGCCGGCTTCGAGATCCGGGAGATCACCCGCGGTGGTCGCACGGTGAACAAGGTCGATGCGGAACTCACGCCCGAGCAGCAGCGTGCACGCAGGGAAGACGAAGCCCGGCGCCGCGAGGCCGAGGAGGCGCGTGCCGCCGCGCGCAAGCGAGACCAGCTGCTGCTCGCCTCGTTCTCCAGCGAGAAGGAGATCGAGGCCCGTCGCGAGCGGGAAATCGCCCAGCTGGAGGTATCGGTCACCGGCCTGCAGGGCGAACTCAACCAGTTGCGCGCGAACGAGACGGATATCCGCCGGCGCATCGATGCGGCGGCCAAGGGCGGCAAGCCGGTCCCGACCTCGCTGCGCGACGAGTACCTGAAAGCCACCGCCGAGACGGCCTCGATGGAAAAGCGCATCGCCGAACGGCGCGCCGAGCAGATCACCACCCGCACCCGCTACGACGAGATGCGCAACCGCTACATCGAGCTGTCGCGCAAACCCTGACCCGCGCCGGGATCGACCGGACGCCCGCACCTCACCCACCGGCAACCTGACCGCTCGTCCCGCGGCGTCCCCGGACAATCCCCGGCGACGTCGGCCCTTCAGGCAGCGGCAGCCGGGCGCGGTGCGGGTGCGACCGGACGATAGGCGTACCCGCCGCGCGCCATCACCCGCTCCCGTACGCCGAGCAGCGCCTCGCGCAGGCGCTGCAGCGAGGTCTCGGGGAAGCACAGTCGCCCGTGCCGCTTCACGAAGCGACCGGCGACCATCACGCTGTCGACATTCGCGGCCTCGGCGCCCATCACCACGGTGTGCACCGGATCGCCCCCGGGCAGCGACGGGAAGAGATTGAGGTCCCCGGCGCGCACGAGAACGAGGTCTGCCTGCTTGCCGGGCGTGATCGAACCGATGCGCGACTCCATGCGCAGCGCCCGCGCCCCGCCCACCGTCGCCCAGCGCAGGGCCGAGCGCGTCGTGGTCATGTGAGCCGACGGGGGATAGCGGCCCGCGGCCGCCGCCTCGCGGTTGTCCAGTTCGCGCTGGTGCAGGAAGCAGCGCCGCATCTCGGCCAGCATCGAGGCGCAGAAGTACGGATCGACGTCGGTCCCGATCGAGGGCAGGCCGCCGTATCGCTCCCAGCGCCCGAGCAGGGCCGGCTCGTCGCAGTTGAGCATCTCGGCCATGCAGGTGGCCGAGACCGAGCAGCCCGCCTCGACGATCATCTTCAGTTCGTCGTCGGGCAGGCAATTGCCGTGCACCACGTTGTGGTCGGGGCCGAGCAGGCCGGCCTTGGCCAGGCGCCACATGCCGTCGGGCGTCATCCGCTTGCCCTTCCGTCCGAAGGTGTGCGCGCTGTGGATCAGCCCGTACTCGCGGGCGAGCCGCACGTCGGACTCGGTCGTCTCCCAGGTGCTCCAGTCCGGCCCGAGGATGGCCAGCGCCATCGTCACGAGGGCCTCGTCGCTCGCCAGCCGGCCGGTGCGCAGCCGATGCACCTCGGCCCGCGGCTGGCCGATCTCGGTGTACGAGCGTCCGTCGCCGGCCTTCTCGTACATGGTCTTGGCCGTGCCGTGGCCGAACACCGCGCGGATGCCCGAGGCCTCGAGGCCGTCGATCGCCGCATCGGCCATCTCGCCGCTGCGCAGGTTGTGGCACCAGTCGAGGATCGTGGTGGTGCCGCCATCGATCGCCGCCAGCGCCCCGTAGAGGTTGACCACGCGGTTGTCCTCGGCCTCGAACCGGTGCGTGAGGTTCGCGTGCATCGTCCCGAAGTAGTCGCGTGCACTCACCCAGTCCGCGCCGATCCCCCGCAACGCCACTTCCCAGGTGTGGATGTGCGAGTTGACGAGGCCGGGGATCACGATCATGCCCGCGGCGTTGACCACCTCGCACTCACCCGGTTCGATACGCGGGGCCACGGCAGTGACTCGATCGCCTTCGACGAGAATGTCCCCGATGAACTCACCCACGGCGTCGTCCATCGACACGATCGACGCACCACGGACCAGTATCCTGCTCATGCCGGCTCCTCCTCGCCCATCATCGCGGGCCTATGCCGAGGCCATTGTCGGTGGGTACGCAGGGGACAGGCAAGCACCGGCACGGATCGCCCGCAACCGCGCCACCGCCCTTTGACCGTCCCCGCCCCGGCTTGATCATGATGCTCCGTGCGTACACCGATACCCGCGGAAACTGGGGACAGGAGCGCAGGCTGCGGAACTCGAGAAGGACTCTCTCGTGGTGCTGCAAGTGGATCAAGGCGCCCGGACACGGGCGGCCAGCATGGCCACGGCTGCGCAAGTTCCCCCTGCACGGGCCCGACCGACGTACCGACGGCGTCAGTGCGCTCGATGGCTGCGGCAACACGGCTGTCGATGGCGGAATCGACGTCACGCAGACCCGCGGGACACGGACATCCGGCGCCTGAGGGCCTCGACGCGTGAGCCAGGCCCGCATCCGGGCGATTTCCGACTGCCGGGTGCGAACGACTGCCTCTGCGAGCTTGCGTACCTCCGGATCCCGGCCGTGCCTGATGACGCGGAATCATGCCGCGGATGAAGTCGATGTCGGCGTTTCCGGCGCGGGCGATGGTCATATCGCGATGCATGCGTTCGGCAACCACCTGGCAATCACGCGTGGACGCTGACGGCCCCGTGCGCGCGTCGCGCCGGCGCCGCACCGCAGGCCCCAAGCCGCGGCAGAGCAAGACTCGGCGCGCGCAAGTCGTCAAGCACTGCCGTGAATCGCGTCAACCGATGCATGACCTTCTCCCTCGGGCGGGCGCGCCCGGATTCATCCGGAAACGCTTTCCCGAAGCGCAGAGCCGAAACCTTGCCGCGCGCGGTCCTCCTCCGCCGTGCGGTCGTCCGCGGCCGACTGCCGGCGCAGCGCCTTGGGCGGCACCCGGCTCAACCCGCCAGCCGCGCCTTCAGCAGTTCGTTCACCTGCGCCGGATTCGCCTTGCCGCGGCTCTGCTTCATCACCTGCCCGACGAGCGCATTGAAGGCCTTGTCCTTGCCGGCGCGGAATTCCTCGACCGACTTCGGGTTGGCCGCGATCACGGCATCGACCATCGCCTCCAGCGCCCCGCTGTCGGAGATCTGGCGCAACCCTCGCGCCTCGATCAGGGCATCGGCGTCGGACGCCTCGCCCACCCATAGCGCGGCGAACACCTCCCGGGCAGCCTTCTGGTTGATCGTGCCGTCGGACACCCGCAGGACCAGGCCCGCCAGCTGGGCGGGCGAGACCGGTGACTGCGCGATGTCGAGCGCCGAGGCGTTGAGCGCGGCTGCGAGCTCGCCCGCCATCGAGTTGGCCACCGCCTTGGCGCCGCGCACGCCGCCGGCCTCGCCCAGGGCCGCCACGGCTACGGTGAAATACTCTGCGCCCGCGCGCGAGCTGGTGAGCAGCTCGCAGTCGTACTCGCCCAGCCCGTACTCGCGACCGAACCGCTCGCGCATGGCGTCGGGCAGCTCGGGCAGCCGCGCGCGCACCTCGTCGATCCACGCGGACGC
>JBIPNU010000201.1:0-5254 GCA_044370615.1 Burkholderiales bacterium | reverse complement strand
GCGCGGCGTACGTCGCGTACTTGCCGATCCATCGCCGCCCATCCCTCCTGTGTCCGAATCCGGGTTCGCTCGACGGGCCAGAGGCCGCGTGGAGGCCCCACGACTTGAGAACGCTGCCGCGCCCCGCGATTGCCCGGGAGTGTATGTCAGTCGGCCCCGCGCGGACAGAGGGCCATCGCCCGGGAGCGACGCCCGCGGTCCCGGTGCTCGCGCACCACGCCCGCCGCCCGCCCGGCGGGCGGACGCTGATCCGGTCCTCGGGTGGCGCCCGCTCGCCGGCGTGAAGGCAGGTCAGTCCCCTGGAACCGGACAGCCGCCGGGTTTACCGGACCTGCCGCTCAGTCGGCGGAAAACCGGTCGGGGCTCACCCGGTCCCAGTACACTTGCAGGCGCGGGTCGCCCACCTCGCCGCCCTCGACGAGCGCGCGCGGCTCGACGCGCGGATAGATCTGGTCGGCCAGCCTCACCTCGCTCGCACTCACCCGACGCACGATATGGCGCCGGGTGAGCTGCTCCGGATGGGTGAGGCCGGTCGCGGCCAGCATCTCGGCGACCGCGTGCAGCGTATTCGCGTGGAAGTTCGCCACCCGCTGCGCCTTGAGCGGCACGTCGAGCACGCGGTAGCGCTTCGGATCCATCGTCGCGACCCCGGTCGGGCAGCGTCCGGAGGAACAGTCGCGCGCCTGGATGCAGCCCACCGCGAACATGAATGGCCGCGCCATGTTCACCCAGTCGGCCCCCATCGCGCACTGGCGCACGACGTCGAAGGCGCTCACCACCTTGCCCGAGGCGGCGATGCGCACCCGCTCGCGCAGGCCGGCGCCCACGAGGCAGTTGTCCACGAACACCAGCGCATCGAGCAGCGGCGAGCCGACGTTGTCGGTGAACTCGGCAGGTGCCGCACCGGTGCCGCCCTCGGAACCGTCCACCGTCACGAAATCGAGCACCTCGCCGGTCTCCACCATCGCGCGCACGATCGCGATGAATTCCCAGGGATGCCCGATGCACAGCTTGATGCCCACCGGCTTGCCGCCGGAGAGTTCGCGCAGGCGCCCGGCGAAGGCCAGCAGCTCGCGCGGCGTCGAGAACTCGCTGTGGCTGGCGGGCGACACGCAGTCCTTCCACGGTTCGATCCCGCGGATCGCCGCGATCTCCGGGGTCACCTTGGCCGCGAGCAGCATCCCGCCATGCCCGGGCTTGGCACCCTGGCTCAGCTTGATCTCGATCATCCGCACCTGGTCGGCGGCGGCCTTGCTGCGGAACTGTTCGGGGTCGAAGCGCCCGTCCGGCGTGCGGCACCCGAAGTACGCGCTGGCCACCTGCCAGATGAGGTCGCCCCCCCCCGCGAGGTGGTACGGCGAGATCCCGCCCTCGCCGGTGTTGTGGACGAAGCCGCCCAGTCGCGCGCCGGTGTTGATCGACTGGATCGCCGGTGGCGAGAGCGCGCCGAACGAGGTGCCCGAGGCATTCAGCACCGACATCGAGAAGGCCCGCGGGCCCTCGCCCACGACCACCCGGAAGTCGGGGCTGCCCAGCGGCGCCGGACGGATCGAGTGGTTCAGCCACTCGTGGTCCTCGCGGTACATGTCGGTGACCGAGCCGAACGGACGCACCGCGATCTGCTGCTTCGCCCGCTGGTAGACCATCGCCCGCTGGTTGCGCGAATACGGCAGTTCGTCGCGATCGTCCTCGAAGAAATACTGGCGTATTTCCGGCCGCACGCTTTCGAACCAGTAGCGGAAATGGCCGAGCAGCGGGTAATTCGCCAGCACCGGGTGCTGGCCCTGGACGTAATCGTGCATGCCCAGCGCGAACAGCGCGCAGAGCACGCCGGCCGGCACCCACATCACCGGCAGGACCAGCGCAGCCGCCCCGCAGGCGAGGGCCCCCAGCCCGCAGTAGAACAGCGCCGAATAGCGGCCCCAGATCAGATCCATCGTGACGATCTCCTCGTGTCCCGCTCAAGGCGGCTGCACGCCCCGAAGCCAGACCGCCCGAACCGCGGGAAATATCCGGGCGAATTCACGTCGGCTCCACGTCAGGATTATCGGGGCGGAGGTTTCGAGATAATAGGTCGCATATTCAGCAACAATATCCTAATGTCCCCCGCGAATATTGCTGTATTATCTGCTTCAATCGGATGACATGCACTCGGGGAAATATCCCGGCGTCCTGCCGGTGCCCGGGCCAACGGGCGATCAATCGGGCGGACCATATCCCCGGCCGCTCCGCCGCCGTCATCCCCCGATCAACCCGCGTCAATCGCGGTCCGTTGTGGAGATCACCAGCATGCCCAGAACCAGCGTCGAAGCCCAGCTTGCCAGACTGCGCCGCGAGCGCGAGCAGATCGAGAAGCGCGAGAAGGCGCTCCTCGCCCGCACCCAGGGCCGAGCCCTCGAGCGTATCGTCGCGCTGGCGCGCGAGAACGCGGTGAGCGTCGAGCAGATCGTCGAGGCGCTCAAGGGCGGCCGCGCGCGCCGCGCCAGTGCGGCCAAGGGCGGTGCCCGCGCCGGCGGCAAGGTGCCGCCGAAGTATCGCAACCCGGCCGACCCGCAGCAGACCTGGACCGGCCGCGGCCGCTCCCCGGCGTGGGTGCAGGCACTTCGCACGGCCGGAACCCTCGACACCGCGCTGATCCGCGACTGATCCGCGACTGAGCCAGCGGCGCGCGGGCGAAGCCGTCCAGGCTGCGCCCGCCGCCCGCGCGCTCGGGCATGGACGGGCTGCCCGCCACGCGCCTACCGGTCGGGGGCAGCCCCCGTCCCCACCGGCCGGTCCTTCAGCGGAAGGCCGGGCAGGAGCGTGCTCGCGAGGACCGCGGGTCCACCGCCCCGTGGCAGGCGCGCCCGGCTACAGTGCGTCGCCGGCGACCCAGGTCTGGACCTTGCCGCTCGAGCGCGGCAGGTCCGTGAATCCGGCCAGCGGCGGAATCTCGGAGATGCGCGCCCCTACCTGGCGCAGCACCTTCTCCGGCTGGTGGTGCAGTTCCTCGGCGCTGCGCTGCGCGCGCGGCTTGAGCTGCGCCTCGAGATGCACGCCGATATGGCGAGCCCACTGCACGATCGCATGGCCGAACCGGGTCTGTGACCGATCATAGGCGGCGAGCGCCTGCTCGAGCGAAGGCTGGTCGGCGAGCCGGCCGGCAAGCTCCCAGGCGTCCAGCGCCGCCTTGGTGACCCCCATGCCCACGTGCGGCCGGGCGACGAACGCGGCGTCTCCCAGCAGCAGCACCCGGCCATAGACGAGGGTCGGCGTCTCGAGGTCGAAGATCGCCTGGAAGAACGGCTGCACGGTGAGGTCGAGCATCTCGGCCACCGGCGCGGCGAACTTCGCGCGCCCGATGGCGCGCATGCGGGCGATCTCCTCGGGCCGGATCAGCGGCGGCGCGATCGCGGTGCCATGGCAGCGCCCGCTCGCGTCGGTGCACAGCCGGGCGAGCGCGTCCTCGCGCCCGATCGGGTGGTACCAGACGAAGTTGTACCCGCGATGCCCGGGCCGGGTGTCGCCGCCCGCACCCGGCACCGGATAGGCCAGCATCATCTCGCCCTCCGGCAGGCAGAACACGTACCGGTCGAACAGTTGCGCGTGCAGCGCGGGTGGAAAGGCCGACTCCGGCACCATGCCGCGCCAGGCGACGTAGCCCGGGAACCGCGGCTGGACCAGCGGCGCGTGCTGCGCGCGGACTGTCGAACGGATGCCGTCCGCACCGATCAGGATGTCGCCCCGGGCACGCCGCCCGTCGGCAAGCACAGCGGTCACGCCCTGCGCGTCCTGTTCCACCCGGGCGAGCGGCGCGTTGAAGTGATAGCGCTCGGCCGGCAGGATGTCCTTCAGCCGGTTGTAGAACCAGGCCCAGGAACTCTGGCGCTGGCTCACGTCCACCGACAGCGAACAGCTCCCGTCCCGCTCCATCACGTAGCGGCGACGGATCGGCACGCCGATGTCCTCGTCGACCTCGATGCCCAGATGCTCCAGCACCGCGAACATCTCGTCGTGCGTGCCCAGTCCCGCACCGCGACTGGCCAGGTCATCGCCGGTCTTCTCGAACACCTCCACGTCCCAGCCGATCCGGCGCAGGCAGCCGGCGGCGAACAGCCCGCCCAGCGACCCGCCGATGATGATCGCCCTGCCCTTCCGTGCATCGCCCATCGAAGCCGCTCCCGCCCCGCGCCGGCGATCGCGCCAGCACCCGTGGCGCCCATGGTAGCGCGCTCGGCTGCTCGCCGGCCGCGTTGACAGCGACCGCAGGCTCGGCGACCCTGTGATCACAGGCTGCGGGGCGCGTGCGGTCGGATGCGATCGCCGGGCCGCTCGCAAGCGCGGCAGGCAGGCATTCGCCGAGCCGCGCGGCGATGCACACGACGACGGGGGCGGACGATGGGACAGCGGATGACCGGGGCGCGGATGGTCGCGCGCATGCTGCAGGCACACGGCGTGGATCACGTGTTCTTCATGGACGCGATCCTGCGCCGCGCACTCGCCGAGATGGAGGACTGCGGCATCCGCCGCATCCTCGGCCACTCCGAAAAGGCGGTGGCCTACATGGCCGACGGCTACGCCCGCATCGCCGGGCGCCCCGGGGTGTGCATGGCGCAGTCGGTCGGCGCGGCCAATCTCGCCTCCGGCCTTCAGGACCCGTGGCTGGGGCAGTCGGCGGTGATCGCCCTCACCGGGCGCCATGTCGCGCCGTTCCAGTACCGCAACGCCTATCAGGAGGTCGAGCACGCACCGCTGTTCGCCCCGGTGACGAAGTTCAGCGGCCGCGCCGACACGCTGGAGCAGATCCCGCACCTCCTGCGCATGGCCTTCCGCGAAGCCACCAGCGGCACGCCTCGACCCGTGCACCTGGACATCGCCGGCTTCACCGGCGACGCGCTCACGCCGCTCGAGGGCGAGTTCGACATCGCGGCCGACGAGGCCACCACCCGCTTCCCGGCCTACCGCCCCGCCCCCGATCCCCACGCGGTGAGCCGCGCGGCCGGGCTGCTCGGCGCGGCGCAGCGCCCGGTGATCGTGGCCGATCGCGGCGTGATCGTCAGCGACGCGCGCGAGGCCCTCGCCACGCTCGCATCGCGCCTGCACGCCCCGGTGGTGAGCACCCTCGACGCCAAGCACGCGATGACCGAGGATCATCCGCTGTTCATGGGCTTTGTCGGCCTGTACGGGCGCGGGGGCGCGAACCACGTGGTGGCCGACGCCGACCTCGTCCTCTACGCCGGCAGCAACACCAGCGACCACACCACCGGCAACTGGA
>JBIPNU010000387.1:0-3446 GCA_044370615.1 Burkholderiales bacterium | reverse complement strand
CTCGCCCGATGGCAATGGCAATGGCAATGGCCGGCGCATCCTCTCCGGCGCCCGGGATCTGGCGTCTGTTCGCCGCGGCGGCGGCGCTGGTGCTCGGGTGTGGGTGGAACGCCGCGTCCTTCGCCACCGCCTACCCCGATCGCCCGATCCGGCTGGTCGTTCCCGCAGCCCCCGGTGGCGCCATTGATGTCGTCGGACGCATCGTCGCGCAGCGACTGTCGGAGGTGATCGGTGCCAGTGTCCTGGTGGACAACCGCGCGGGCGCGAACAACATCATCGGCACCGAGATCGTCGCCCGCGCCCAGCCCGACGGCTACACCCTGCTCATCACGGCCGGTGCCCACACCATCAACCCGGCGGTCTACCGGAAACTGCCCTACGACGCGCTGAAGGATTTCGCGCCGATCAGCCACCTGGCCTACTCCGGCGGGCTGGTGGTGGTGGTACCGCTCGGCTCGCCGATCCGCAGCATCGCCCAGCTGATCGAGGCGGCGCGCGCCGCGCCCGGCAGCATCGCCTACGGATCGGCCGGCGTGGGCAACAGCATGCACCTGGCCGGCGAACTCTTCCAGTCGCTGGCGGGCGTGAAGCTCAACCACGTACCCTACAAGGGAGGTGGCCCCGCGGTCAACGACCTGCTGGCCGGGCAGATCCAGCTCGTGTTCGGCGGCAGCCCCACGGTGATGCCGATGGTGCAGGCCGGTCGCCTGCGGCCGATCGCCTTCACCGGGCGCAAGCGCTCGCCCGAACTGCCCGATGTCCCCACGGTCGAGGAAGCCGGCCTCAAGGGCTACGAGATGAGCGGCTGGTACGGCCTTTACGCGCCGCGCGGCACCCCGCGGGCGATCGTCGAGCGGCTGAGCGCCGCCGCGCGCACCGTGGTCGGGATGCCCGACGTACGCGAGCGCTTCGCCAGCCTCAACCTCGAGCCGGTCGGCAGCACGCCCGAGGCCTTTGCCGCCTTCCTGCGCGAGGACCTCGAGAAGTACCGGAAGATCGCCCGGGCTGCCGGTCTCGTGCCGCAATAGACCGGCTCGCGGGGATCGGCTGCATTCCGCCATCGACGGGCGGTGCACCGAGGACCCACGCGCAGCGATCCGTATGCTTCTCGGCCGCCACCCGCGGCTGCGCGCCGCGTCGCGACTTCGCCGCCTCGAAGCGCCACCCGACGGACACGCGCCGAGCGTGTCCTCGTCGCCGCCCCGCCCGGCTCGCAAGGCCGTCGGCTGCGGATCAGTGCCGCCAGAACGGCTCGCCGCCGCAGACCGTCGTGCGTTCCATGCGACGACGCAAGGGCAGCGCGTAGTCGATGATCGCCCGGTGCTGGGTCGAGCAGTTGTCCCACATCAGCAGGTCGCCCACCTGCCACTGGTGGCGATAGACGAAGCGGTCTTCCTTCAGGTGCTCGAACAACCGGTCGAGCAGGTCGCGGCTCTGCGCCTCGGGCAGGCCCACGAGCTCGGTGGTGTAGGCCTCGCAGACGAACAGGCAGGGTCGCCCGGTCTGCGGGTGGGTCCGGACGGCGGGGTGCTGCACGTCGGGCGTACGGGCCCTCTGCTCGGCGGTGAGCGGCGGGCGGGCCTCGCCCGTCCGCTCGCGCGTGTAGCCCGCGAAATAGGAGTTCACCGCGGGACGCCCCGCCAGCACTTCGCGGATGTCGGCAGGCAGTTCGCTCCAGGCGCGCGTCATGCTGGCGAACAGCGTGTCGCCGCGCGGCTCGCCGTTGTCCGTCGGCACCTCGCGCGCGTAGAGCAGCGACCCCCGGCTGGGCTCCCGGGCGTAGCAGAGATCGGAGTGCCAGTAGAAGCCGGCGTCCTGGCTGCCGATCGGCCGCCCGTTCTCGATGATGTTGGAGACGATGAAGACCTCGGGATATCCGGGGAGGCACCGGTCCTGCCGGACATGCCGCTCGAGCGGGCCGAAGCGGCGGCTGAAATCGATCTGGGCCTCCGGCGTGAGGTGCTGGTCGGCGAACACGATGACCTCGTGCTCGTGCAACGCCTGCTCGATTCGCCGGAACTGCGCGTCGTCGAGCGGTTCGGAAAGATCCACGTCGGTGATGCGCGCGCCCAGCGCCGCGCCGGTCGGCTCGATCTTCATGTCTGTCCTCGCATGTCGGAGGGCCGCCGTGTCATCCCGGGCGGTCCCGCGCCCGGCAATCTAACGCCACGGCTCGGCGCTTGTCGAGCGCCTGCCGCACCGGGGGCTGGCTCATCTCCTGAGCCGCCTGCCTGCGAGGCTACAGGTCCACTCGACAAGGAGCGCCCGATGAGTGCCTACCCTTCCCAGCGCCCCGACCGGCGCGCGAACGCGGCTGCCGAAGGCGGCTCGACACCCGGTCTCGCCTTCCGGCTGATCGCCGGGCACTCGATGCCGGCCCTGCATCGTCTCGAGGCTGCGCTACCCGAGTGTCTGCCGGGCTGGCGGCAGGTGGCCACGGTGGACGCAGCCAGCGGCGCGCGAGCCTTGCGCATCACCGACCTGATCGCCGAACTGGCCGAGCTGCAGCGCGTCCATATCGCCGCGCACCCCGACCTGTCCCTGCTCGCGCTGCGCCATGCGCAGGTCGGACCGACGCAGCCGCTCGCGGACCTCGGCCACGAACCCCTTGCCGACACGCCCCAGTCCGAGGTGAACATCCTCGTGCCGCTGGTACTCAACCCCTGCTATCGCGTGGGCCTGCTGATGGCCGCGCCCGACGCATGGGAGTGGCTCCGGATCCAGGTGGCCAACCGCCTGCTGCCCGATGCGCTCGCCCCCTGGCGGCGGCTGCGCGACCTGCACTGCCACCTGCTCGGCTGCAGCCCCGCGCAGGCGGAACGGTCGTTCGTCGACGTGGCCCTGCAGCTGCTGGGGGAGGCGCCTTCCCCTGCCCCCGGCAGCGCGTCATCCGAGCGGTAGCTCAGTAGGTCTTGTAGGGCAGGAACTTGCCCGACAGGACGACATTCACGCGGTCGCCCTGGGGTCGGGTTCTCGCGTGATGTCCATCGAAAAGTCGATCGCGCTCATGATCCCGTCGCCGAACTCCTCGTGGATCAGTTCCTTGATCGTCGTGCCGTACACGTTGACGACCTCGTGACCGCGACGAACATTGAAGAACAGGTTCCGAGGACGCCTGCACTCGGGCACCCGATGACTGGGACGCGAACATTCCGCCACACGCAACACTGCGCACCATCCGCGCCCGCGGGGCGGCACCGGTCCGGCGACCGGCAGCCTAGTGGTCGAAGCCCCGGCGCAACCGCTGCCAGGTCGCGTGCCAGCGGTCGGCCATCGGGCCGTCCGCGTAGTCCCGGAAGCAGGGGGTGCCCAGCGTGTAATGGATCAGGCAGGCGGCGGGATTGTCGGGATATTCGATCGCCAGCCAGTTCCACTCGCGCGGCAGCTCGCCGATGAGCGAGTCGTCCAGCCACGAGAACCGGTGCAGGAACGACCCGGGCTGCTGC
>JBIPNU010000568.1:0-2505 GCA_044370615.1 Burkholderiales bacterium | reverse complement strand
GGGCCGCCCCGGGCCTGGTGCTCACCCCGGCACGGGGACCGTCGACCGTGCCTCGTCGCGAACCCGCTTGCCGCGCTCCACGAACCTGCCACCGGACACTCCCCATGACTGCATCCGATCGGCGCGTCCCGCGCCTCGATTCCGGTTCACGTCTGTACGCAAGCCTCGAGATCGGTCCGGGCTACGGCGCGGGGCCCCTGCCGACCACCCGGCTGGTCCTGCGCCCGGCGCGAGACGGCCACTACGAGATCGTGTGCCACACCACCTACACCGCGCGGGACCGCAAGTTCGCGCCCTCGGTGCGCAACACCCTCGCGCGACGCGCGGTCCGGCGCTCCGCGGTCGACGCGTGGATCACCCGGCTGCGACAGGCGCGCATCCCGGTGCTCGCCGATGGCGAGCCCGTCCTCGATGCCGGCCAGTGGACGCTGTGCCTGCTGCTGGGCGAGTGGTCCGTTGCCTTCTCGTGCATGGCCTGCCCCCCGGACGAGGCGTCGATCCTCGACGACTTCGGCCAGTGGCTCGACGCACACGCGCCGGCGCAGGCCGAGGCTGATCGCCCCGCTTGATCCCTCGCGGCTGGCCCGCCCGGAGGCATCGTCAGGGCCACGGGCAGCCATGCCGGGCTGCCGCGCCACGGACGGAAGACGTCGGGGAACGCGCGCGCCTCGGTTACCGGCGGTGCCCGCCGTGGTCGGGCGATGGCCCGCGGACCCATCCGCGACGCCTGCCCCTGCCCTGACTGCCGGCCGCCGACCGTCGACCGCCAGCCCGCGGCGCGCCAGGCTTCACCATGCCCGCTGCTTTTCCTCACCCGGGTTGCTGCTTCGCAGCATCCCGGGTGACGGGTTTGCCCGTGGCTTCGCATTTGACTTATCGTTCAGCCGCCACGGTCGCGCGCACCGCCACGACCTCGCGGTCGGCACGCCGCAGATCCCCCGGCACGGCCTCGCGAAGGCCGCGTCCGACACCCACGGAGGAAAACATCCATGCACTCTTCATTCGACAGGCACGGTTTCGCGCGCTGGCTGCTCGCCACCCTGGCGCTGGCAAGCACGGCGACCGCCTGGGCTCAGGCGAACTTTCCCGTGCGCCCGATCCGGATGGTGGTGCCCAGTTCGCCGGCCACCGGCATGGACAACATGGGTCGGGTAGTCGCCCGCGCGATGAGCGAGGCGGTGAAGCAGCAGGTGATCGTCGACAACCGCGCCGGGGCGGGCAGCCTGATCGGCTCGGGCATCGTCGCGACTGCGGCCCCCGACGGCTACACGATCGGCGTGGCGTCCACCTCGACGATCGTCGCCCCGCTGCTGCAGTCGAAACCACCCTACGACCCGCTCAAGGACTTCACGCCGATCGCGCTGCTGTCCTCCATCCCCAGCGTGCTGGTGGTCGCGCCCGATGTCCCGGTGAAAACCGTTCAGGAGTTCATCGAGTACGCGCGAGCGCGACCGGGACAGCTCAACTTCGCCTCCATCGGCTCGGGCAGCGCCGCCCACCTCACCCCCGAGCTGTTCAACCGGGCCGCCGGGATCAAGGCGGTCCACGTCCCGTTCAAGTCGGCGGCCGACGTGATCACCGAGATGCGCGCGAGCCGTGTGCACTACCTGATGTTCATCGCGCCAGCCTCGCTGCCGATGCTCGGAGACGGCCGACTGCGCGCCCTCGCGGTTACCAGTCCGAAACGCGCGCCGGCGCTGCCGGATGTGCCGGCGGTATCCGAAATCGGGCTGCGCAACGCCGAGGTCGACACCATGATCGGCATGGTCGGCCCCCGCGGCATGCCCGAGTCGCTGGTCACGCGACTGCACGCGGAGATCCTCGCCGTGCTGCGCGCCCCCGACACGCGTACCCAGTTCGCCCGCTACGGGGGCGAACCCGCGGTGGACACCACGCCCGCCTCCTTCGGCGCGAAGTGGGCCGCCGAGTACAAGATCTACCGTAACCTCCTGCCCGAAATCGGACTGAAGCCACAGTAGCCCGCTTGCCGCCCGAGACCACCGACCCTGCCCGGAGAATGCCGATGACCCGCCTCCCCTCTCGCGCCGCGATCGCCGGCGCCCTCCTGCTTGCCGGCTCCGGCGCGTTCGCTCAGAGTTTCCCGAGCAAGCCGATCCGCATGATCGTGCCCTTCGCCGCGGGCAGCGCGACCGACCAGATCGGCCGCGCGTTCGGCGAGCGCATCGCCCCCGCGCTGGGCCAGCCGGTGATCATCGACAACCGCCCCGGCGCCAACGGCATGCTGGGCGCCGACGCCGTGGCCAAGGCTGCCCCCGATGGCTACACCCTGCTGGTGGGCACCAACAGCACCAACGCGGCGCTGAAGTTCCTGATGAAGAAGCTGCCCTACGACCAGGACACCGCCTTCGCGCCGGTGAGCTTCCTCGGTTCGGTTCCGCTGATGGTGGCGGTCAACAACGACCTTCCCGTGAAGACCCTGCGCGAGTTCGTCGACTTCGTGCGCGGCAAGCCTGGCCAGGTCACCTTCGCATACGCGAGCACCTC
>JBIPNU010000046.1:0-9708 GCA_044370615.1 Burkholderiales bacterium | reverse complement strand
ATGGGAGATGGATCGGCTGCTCGATTGCCTGCGGCTGCACCCGGAGCGCATGCGTGGCAATCTCGACCGCTCCGGCGAGTCGATTGCCGCCGAGCGCGTGATGATGCTGCTCGCCCCGCATCTCGGACGCGGCGAGGCCCACGATCTCGTCCACCGTGCACTCTCCGAGGCGTCTGCATCCGGCGCATCGATCCTCCCGACCCTGCTCGCCGACGAACGGGTGAGGGGTTCGGTCGAGGAGCACGCGCTGCGTGCGAGCCTCGATCCCGCCGCCTACACCGGCCGCAGCGAGCCGATGGCGCGCGAGATGGCGGCGGCGGCGCGTTCCGTCGCCGCGCGGTTGCAGGTGCCGGCCACCGCCCGCGACCTGGGGTCGCACGACCCTGGTCGACCCTGACCGGTCAGGCGTCCCTCGCTCGGCGAACGCAGGAAGCCCCCGTCGATGCGCGGCCGGGGTGAGGAACAGGGCCGAGGCCGAAGAGGTCGAGGTCGAGGCGGGACTGGGGGTAGGGGCTGAGGCGACGGCAGACCGCCAACCCTGTCCCGGGACCACGACGGAAACAATGCCCTGCCCGTTCCCCCGGGCCGGTGCGTCGACCCCGCCGCCACGCACCGGGCGGCGCGTCCCGCGCGGCCTCAGAGCCTCAGCAGCCGCGCGGCGTTGCTCCACAGCACCTGCTCGCGCTGGGTGTCGTCGAGCGTCATCTCGTGCACCACGCCCACCGGGTCGTTGTGCGCGATGTCGAAGCAGTAGTCGCTGCCCATCATGATGCGATCGGACCCCACCAGGCGCACGAGATAGTCCATCACCTCGGGGCAGTAGCTGATCGTGTCGTAGGTGAAGCGCTTGAGGTACTCGCTGGGCGGCCGCGGCAGGTGCTTGCACTCGTCCCGGATGTGGAAGCCCTGGTCGAGCCGGCCGCGCAGGATGGGCAGCGCGCCGCCGGCGTGCGGCAGCGACACCTCGAACTTCGGAAAGGCGTCGAGCACGCCGCCGAAGATCAGGTGCGAGGCGGCGATCGCCACGTCGAACGGGTTGCCCAGCGTGTTGATCAGGTACCACTGCTTGAGCCGCTCGTTGTTGATCATCATCGGGTGCAGGAACAGCGGCAGCCCGAGTTCTTCCATGCGCGCGTAGATCGGGAAGAAGCTGCGATCGGACAGTTCGCGGTCGCGCACCGCCGTGGCCATGTATACCCCGCGAATGCCCGGAAGCTTCGCGGCGCGGTCGAGTTCCTCGAGCGCGAGCCGCGCGTTCTGGAACGGCAGGTGGGCGAAACCGATGAAGCGATCCGGATGCGCGAGATGGGCCGCACTGATCGCGTCGTTGACGGCCGCAGCCAGCTGCAGGCCGAGTTCGTCATCCGCCCAGTAGACCATCGGCTGCGTCATCGACAGCGCATGCATGTCCACGCCCATGCGATCCATGTAGGCCAGGCGCTCGCCAAGGTCGATGAAGCCGCTGGTGATCGGCCCGGTACGCAGCGACAGCCCGACCTGGATGAACCTCGCGCCGGAGGCATCCGCGCTCACCGTGGCGCCGCAGCGCGCGCCATGCCGCGCGACCAGCGCGAGGAACGCCTCCGGAAAGAAGTGGGCGTGGGTGTCGATGGTGCGGCGTGCGGTCATGGTACCTCTCCTCGTTCAGCGCCTCAGTTGAGCGTGATCCGCGCCTCGCGCACCACCCGCCCCCACTTCTCGATTTCGGCGCGGATGAACGCGGCGAAGGCCTCCGGAGGCATGCCTCCGGGCTCGGCGCCGTCGTCGGCCAGGCGCCGTCCGACATCGGGCAGGCGCAACGCCTTTGCCACCTCGGCATGGGTACGACCGACCGCCTCGCGCGGCGTGCCGGCCGGGGCGAACAACGCATACCAGAAGATCGCCTCGTATCCGGGTACCCCTGCCTCGGCGATCGTCGGCACTTCCGGCAGAGCGGCCGCGCGCTTCGCGCCGGTCACCCCGATCGCGCGCAACCGACCGGATCGCAGGTGCGGGGCCACGGTGAGCGTGTTGGGCGTGGCGAGCTGAACATGGCCGGCGAGGAGGTCGGCGGTCGCCGGACCGGCACCCTTGTAGGGCACGTGAACGATATCCAGGCCCGCCATCGAGCGGAACAGTTCCATGGCCATGTGCAGCGACGTACCTGCGCCGGCGGAACTGTAGTTGAGCTGGCCGGGTCGGGCACGCGCAAGCGCGATCAGCTCCTTCACCGACTTCACCGGCAGGCTCGGGTGCACGGTCAGCACGTGGGGCAGCGAGGCGGCCAGCGTGACCGGGATGAAGTCGCGCAGGATGTCGTAGGGCGGCTGCTTCGCCAGCACCTGGTTGAGCACGATCGCGCTGGCGGCCATCAGCTGGGTGTAGCCATCGGGCGCCGAGCGCGCCACCAGCTCGGTGCCCAGTACCTGCCCGGCGCCGGGACGGTTCTCCACCACCACCGGCTGCCCGAGGCCTTCGCCGACCCGCGCGGCGATCACGCGGGTGACGATGTCGGTGCCCCCGCCTGGCGACGTGGGCACGATGATGCGCACCGGCCGCGCCGGCCAGGCCGCGGCAGTCGCAGCGGGGGCTGGCTGGGCCGCAACCGGTGCCGGGAACGCGACGGCCCACACCAGCGGGACAAGCGCGCCGGCGACGCGCGCGGCGGGTGACAGGGACTGCAGTGTCATCGGGTACTCGCTCAGTTGAGGGTCAGTCGCGCGTCGCGCACGACGCGGCTCCACTTCTCGATCTCGGCGCGCACGAACGCGGCGAAGGCCTCCGGGGACAGGCCGCCGGCCTCTGCTCCGTCAGCGGCCAGCCGGTCGCGCAGCTCCGGCAGGGCAAGCGCGCGCGCCACCTCGGCCTGCGTGCGCGCGACGATGTCGCGCGGGGTGCCCGCAGGCGCGAACAGCCCGTACCACTGGATCGCCTCGTAGCCCGGCAGCCCGGACTCGGCGATGGTCGGCACATCGGGCAACCCGGCCGCCCGCTTCGCGCTGGTCACGCCCAGCGCGCGCAGCCGGCCGCTGCGCAGGTGCGGCGCGGCGGTGAGCGTGTTGGGCATCGACAGCTGCACGTGGCCGGCGAGCAGGTCCGCGGTCGCCGGACCGGTACCCTTGTAGGCCACGTGCGCGATGTCGAGCTTCGCCATCGAGATCAGCAGTTCCATTGACATGTGCGGCGAGGTCCCGGCGCCAGCCGAGCTGTAGTTGAGCTGCCCGGGTCTCGCGCGAGCGAGTGCGACGAGCTCCTTCACCGACTTCACCGGCAGGCTGGGATGCACCGTGAGCACGTTGGGCAGCGAGGCGGCCAGCGTGACCGGCACGAAGTCGCGCAGCGTGTCGTAGGGCGGCTTCTTCGCGAGCACCTGGTTGAGCACGATCGCGCTGGCGGCCATCAGCTGGGTGTAGCCGTCCGGCGCCGCGCGCGCGACGATCTCGGTGCCCAGGATCTGGCCAGCCCCGGGGCGGTTCTCGACCAGCACCGGCTGCCCCAGGGCGTCTCCCACCCGCGCGCCCAGCGCGCGGGTCACGATATCGGTGCCTCCCCCGGGCGACGTGGGCACGATGATGCGGATCGCGCGCGATGGCCAGGCCGACTGCGCGCACGCCGGCACGGCCACCAGCGACGGGACGACCACCATCGCCGCGGCGGCGAGGCCGCCTGCAGCGGCTCGCGCACGCGCGGGGAAGCGGTGGGGAACGCGGAGGTCTTCGGTCACGGGCACACCTCGCTGCGGCTGCCGATCGCGAGCGCACCGACCGGGTGGCGCGACGCGCGGATCGGCGGTCCTGTTCACGTGTGGGAGTGGAGCGTGAGTCCGGGCACCGGCACCCTGCAGCGCAGGACGCGGCCGCGGTACGAATCGGTAATGTAGAGATGGTCGCGATCGGGCCAGCCGTAGGCGATGTTCGTCAGCCGCCCGCCGCCCTCGGGCGCGCGGATCGCCCACAGCATCTCGCCCATCGGGCTGATGATCCACACGATGCCCACGCGGGCATGGCCGACCGCGAGGTTACCCGCCTCGTCCATCGCCAGCCCGTCGGGCCCGTGCATGCCCGGCAGGCTGGCGAACACGCCTCCCTTGCTCGGCACCCCTTCGCGCAGCGGCAGGTGCCACATGCAGTTCGCCCGCGTCATCGCCACGTACAGCGCCGACTCGTCGGGCGAGAGCGCGATGCCGTTCGGACTGGGACCGTTGGCGATCAGGCACTCGAGCCGGCCCTCGGGCGAGGCGCGCCAGACCCGCCCGGTCGGATCCTGCACGCCGGTCTGGCCCTGGTCGGTGAAGTACAGGTCGCCGTTGCGCGCGAACACCAGGTCGTTGAGTCCCTTGAACCCCTCGGATCGCGCGTGGGTGATCCACGGATCGACCCGGCCGCTGGCCGGGTCGCAGGTCATCAGGCCCAGCCGGTAGTCGGCGATCACCAGCTGCCCGTCGCGGCGGATGGCGAGCCCGTTGGGCCAGCCGTCGTACCGCGCGGCCACGTCGACCGTGCCGCGCCGATCGACGCGGAAAATGCGGCCGAAGGGGATGTCCACCATGTAGAGATTGCCCTCGCGGTCGAAGGCCGGCCCCTCCAGGAAGCAGCCCAGGCGCGATCCCGGATGGTTGGCATCGATCCAGGTCGACGGGCTGTCGGCCAGCCTGAGGCTGTCTGGAATCGTCGCGTACACCTCGGCGACCAGTTCGACGGGCGGGGTGAAGAAGCGCATGGTCGGGCTCCGGGGCAGTGGCGCGGGGTTCAGCGTGCCGGGGCGAGCAGTCGCGCGAGCGCGCGCGTATCGGGCATGCGCTCGAGGGTCCAGACCGCATCGACCAGCGCGCGCGCGCGCCGCGCGCCCAGCGTGGGCGCGAGCAGCGGCAGGCATTTGCGCTCGAGGTCGGCACGCTGCATCGGTCGCGTGGCGCTGCCCAGCACCGCGCGGGTGTGGTGCCGCACCACCGGGTGGCCGGGTCGCGCCAGTCGCAGCTCGACGATCGCCTGCGTGGTGCGCGCGCGCGACAGCGCCGCGCTGCCCTCGAGGCTCACCCGCCGGCGCAGCGCGAGCACGGCAGGGTCGCGCACCCGCGCAGGATCGTGCGAGGCCTCGAACGAGATGTCGCCATCGAGCAGCATCACCGCCACCAGGTGCTGCAGGTTGATGTCGGCCATCGTCCGGCCGCTCACCGTGCGCGCGCCCTGCTCGTCGACCACGATCCGGATGTGCTCGACCTCGTCGGCCCGGATGCGGTGGCGGGTCATCAGCTCCGCGAGCGCGTCGAGCGGCGCCTGGATCGGGTAGCCGACCGGCCAGCGCTTGATCGCCGTCTGCAGGATGTCGTAGCGCTCGCCCAGCCCCGCGATCAGCTCACGTGGCTGCGCGAAGTCGGCGAACGCGTGCAGGAAGCCACGGTCACCGCCGAAGACATCGTCCACGCCGGTGAAGCCCGCGGCGACCATGCTGGCGGCGGTGACGCCGTTGCGCGCCGGCATGCCGCCGAAGTCGAAGGCCTTCTCGATGTGCTCGGTGTCGCGGGCCCAGCAGGACAGCCCGCTCGCCTGCTGGGCAGTGTAGGAGAGCAGGTGGCGCGCCTGGCGCTCGTCCAGGCCGGCCAGCGCCCCGGCCGCGGCGGCCGCCCCGAAGGTACCTCCGAAGCTGTGCGTGGAGTGCCCGGCGCTGCGAAAGCGCTCGATGCCCAGGCCCTTGGACAGCCGCGCGCAGAGGTCATAGCCCAGCGCGACCGCCCGTAGCAGCGCGCGGCCGCTGGCGCGCTCGCGTTCGGCCATCGCCAGCGCGGCCGGCACCACCGCGCAGCCCGGGTGCACGAGTGCGAGGTAATAGGCATCGTCGGTCTCGTCGGCGTGGGCGAGCATGCCGTTGGCGAGCGCCGCGTTCACCGCGCTGGTACGAAGGCCGCTGCCGGCGACCGTGGCCTCGGGCGTTCCGCCCTGGAGTGCGATCCAGCGCGTCGCGCGCCGCCCCGGCAGCAGCGCCGCACCCGAGACCATCGCCGCAAGTGTGTCGAGCAGGTGCAGCCGGGTCCGCTCGGCCACTTCACGCGGCAGGGGTCGGCTGGCCGCGCGACGGATGTACGCGGCGAGCGTCGCCGTCACCGGGGACGGACGGGCCGTCGCCTTCATGCGCCTCATGCAGCTCCTCCTGGATACCCGGGTGCGATCGGCGCCGGTAGCCTGGGTGTCCGCCACCGGCATCGCGACCTGCGCGCGGAGTATACGGGCCGCGCGCGCAGGCGTCAGCGCCAGGGCGCGTAGTGGTCGACCAGCAGCGCGGCGAAGATCAGCGTGAGGTAGAGGATCGAGTAGCGGAAGGTGCGACGCGCGAGCCAGTCGCTGTAGTTCACGTGCAGCCGCCAGGCGTAGCGCAGGAACACCCCGCCGAGGATCACCGCGCAGGCGAGATAGAACACCCCGCTCATGCGCACCGCGAAGGGCAGCAGCGAACAGGCGAAGAGGATCGCGGTGTACAGCAGAACCGACAGCCGCGTGAACCGCTCGCCGTGGGTGACCGGGAGCATCGGCACGCCCGCCTTCGCGTACTCGTGGGTACGGTACAGCGCCAGCGCCCAGAAGTGCGGGGGCGTCCAGGCGAAGATGATCAGGAAGAGCACCAGCGGCTCGGGACCGATCTCGCCGGTGACCGCGGCCCATCCCAGCACCGGCGGCATCGCGCCCGAGGCGCCGCCGATCACGATGTTCTGCGGCGTGAGCGGCTTGAGGATCACCGTGTAGATGATCGCGTAGCCGACGAAGGTGGCCAGCGTCAGCCACATCGTGAGCGTGTTGACCAGGTCGTGCAGCACGAACAGGCCGACGCCGCCGACGACGCCGGCAAACACCAGCGTCTGCAACGAGGTGATCGCGCCCGAGGGCAGCGGACGGCGCCGGGTGCGCGCCATCACCGCATCGATCTTCTGCTCGATCAGGCAGTTGACCGCGGCCGCCGCGCCGGCGACCAGCGCGATTCCCACCGTCCCGAAGATCACCGGCGCGAGCGGCGGAAGCACGCCCGGCTCGGTGGCGAGGAACATCCCGATCACCGCGGTGAAGACGATCAGCGAGACCACGCGCGGCTTGGTCAGTTCGTAGAACTGACGCAGGAGGCCGCCGGGCAGTGCGACGCTTTCCGACATGGCGTAGGTCAGGGGACGGCGGCGATCGCCGCGATCATGGGAGGTTTCGCCGGCAGGCGCGCGCGGCGGGCTCGTGTCCGCAGACCTGCACGCTCAGCCGTGCTGCGCGGCGCGAGGCTCCTGCGCATACCCGTCCGCGCGGCTCGACGCCAGCGGCGCCGTTCCGGCGCCCGCCAGCACCGGCCGGGTCACCATGAATTTTAGCATCACCACCGCGCACAGCAGCAGCGCGGCACCGAGGTTGTGCAGGGTGGCGAGCCACAGCGGCAGCAGCATCACCACATTCAGGATGCCGATCGTCACCTGGGCCGTCAGCAGCGCGAGCACGGCGATCCCGGCGGCCTCGACGCCGGGAATCCTGACGGCGGCCAGCGCGAGCGCCCCGAGGTAGACGCTGAGTACCAGCGCGCCCACCCGATGGGTCCACTGGATCGCGTTGAGCGATTCGTGCGACAACGGCGAGCCGTCGGGCGCCTCGCCCAGCGCGCGCATCATGTGAAAGCCGTGCGCGAAATCCATCGGCGGCAGCAACGTGCCGTGGCAGGTCGGGAAGTCGAGGCAGGTGAGCGCCGCATAGTTCGTGCTGACCCAGCCACCGAGCGCGATCTGGGCCACCGTGAGCCCGATGCCGGCGGCCGCCCAGGGCGCGAGCCGCACCGCGCGCTCGGTCGCCACCCGCGACCGGTCGACGAACTCGCCCAGCGCCATCCTGAACAGGAAGGCGAGGATCAGCATGCCGCCCAGCAGGTGCAGCGTGACGATCGCCGGCTTGAGCAGCAGCGTGACCGTCAGTTTTCCGAGCAGCGCCTGCACCAGCAGCAGGGCAAGCAGCGCGGTGGCCACCCAGTGCTCGTCGCGCCCGCGGTCGGGCGCGTGTCGCTGGCGCCAGGCGACGACCGCGATCGCGAGGATCACCAGGCCCAGCGTGCCGGCGAGATAGCGGTGGATCATCTCGACCCAGCCCTTGAACGGGTCGACCTCGAGATGCGGATACTTCGCCTCCGCGCGCGCGATCTCCGCCGGGCTGTCCGGCGCGGTCAGCTGTCCGTAGCAGCCTGGCCAGTCCGGACAGCCCAGACCCGAGTCGGTGAGGCGGGTGTAGGCGCCGACCACCACCACGATCAGCGTGAATACCGGGGCGAGCAGCAGCAGCTTGCGCAACATCATCCGATCCTCGAGTACTTGAGCAGGCGCACCAGGTCCTTGTGGATGCGCGAGGCCTCGGCATCGCGCGGGTAGCGCATCATCACGTTGCCCAGCGGGTCGACCAGGTAGAGGTGGTCGCGCACGCGCCCGCCGTCGGGCACGGGCAGCGCGCGCACGATCGCGCTCGCCGCCTCGCCCGTGAGCAGCAGCGTACCCGCGTAGGGTTCGACCAGGCGGGCGGCGGGCGCGGCGGCATCGTCGACCACCCACACCCGCTCGACTCGCTCCATCTCCTTGCCCTGCATCGTGCGCAACTGGCGGGCGTGGTAGAGCTTGCGCTCGCAGTGCTCGTCGCAGGCGCCGCCATCGGCGCTCACGAGGAACCAGCGGCCGCGCAGCGAATCGGGCAGCGTCGGCGGCGGAGGCACCCCCGCTGGCAGCAGCGGCACGAGCCGCGAGGCCGGCAGGGGTCGTGGCTCGACCAGTTCGCCATAGTTGCTGTAGCGCGACGGCTGCCAGAAGTGCCACAGCAGGTAGGGGCCCACCGCCGGTGTCAGGCACACCAGCACCAGCAGGATCAGCGGGAGACGGCGACGCAGCGCGGAGGCCATGGCGTCAGTCCCGCCGCCACGACAGCGCGAGCCAGACCACCACCGCGGTGGCCGCGAAACAGAACCACTGCAGCGCGTAGCCCAGGTGCTTGTCCACGCCCGCATCCGGGCGCGGCCACTCGCGCACGAGCCCGTCGGTCGCCGCGCCGGTCTGCTGCAGCGCGAACGGGAGGACCCGCTCGCCCCAGCGCTCGCGCGCGCGCTCGATCGACCAGTTCTGCCAGCGACGCGGCTCGTCGGTGCCGGCGCGCAGTTCGACGAACCGCGAACCGGGGATCACCGCGGTCCCTGCGATCGTGACCTCCCCTTCGGGCAGCGCGACCTCCGGCAGCCGGTCGCGGCTCGGGCCTGCCGCCACCCAGCCGCGATTGACCATCAGCAGGCGGTCGCTGCCGCGAGGCTCGAATGCGCCGAGGACCTCGTAGCCTGCACGGCCTTCGCGCAGCCGGTTGTCGAGGAAGACGGTGCGCGCCGGATCGAAGCGCCCGGTGAACTGCAGCGGGCGCCAGGCAAGCGCGCCCGGATCGAAGCCCGGCGCGGCGACCGCGCGCAGGTCGGGCGTGAACGGCGCCTCGCGCGCGCCCGCCTCGATTCGCGCCTGGAGTTCCCGCTTGCCGTGGGCCCGATCGAGCTGCCAGCGGCCCGCCGACAGGGTAACCCCCAGCACCACCACGAGCGCCAGCGTCGGCACCCACTGTGGCCGCAGGCGGCGCGCGCGCGCGGGAACACCGTCCGCCGCAACCGGCGGGACGGGGCTTTCCGCTAGACTCGCGCGATCCTGTGGGAGGGCAGCCATGAAGGTGCTGATCGTCGGGTTTCTGGTGCTGATCCTGG
>JBIPNU010000565.1:0-2521 GCA_044370615.1 Burkholderiales bacterium | reverse complement strand
ACCCCGGCGACCGGCGCCGCGGTCGTGAGCGCGTTCGGCAGCCAGTAGTTGCCGCGCCGGGCCGGCGCGGCATCCCCGGGAATCGGTCGGTCGGTCTTCACTGCGCACCCCGCTCGGGCAACTCGGCGAGCACCGTCTGGCCGGCGTGGACCACGTCACCCAGCGTGGCGCGCACGATGGCCGAGGTCGGCAGGTAGAGATCCACCCGCGAGCCGAAGCGGATGAAACCGAAGCGATCGCCCCGCCGCAAGCGGTCGCCGGGCTTCGCGTAGCACAGGATGCGGCGGGCGATCAGGCCGGCAATCTGGACGCAGGTGACCTGCTGCCCCGCGTCGGTGCGGATCAGGAGCGCGTTGCGCTCGTTTTCGAGGGAGGCCTTGTCGATCGCCGCGTTGAGGAAACGCCCGGGGAAATAACGCACCTCCGTGACCTCGCCCTCGACCGGGCTGCGGTTGGAATGCACGTTGAACACGTTCATGAAGACCGACACCTGCAGCGCATCGCGTCCGCTGTAGGGGTCGCGCGCGCGGGCCACGACCACCACCCGGCCGTCGGCGGGCGAGAGCACCGCCGCCGGGGCCGCGTCGAAGGACCGCGGCGGGTCGCGGAAGAACTGCACGACGAAGGCGGCGACCAGCCACAACGGCACCGACCACCAGGGGCCGGCGAACCAGGCGACGCCTGCGGCGATGCCCACTGCGATCGCGATGAACGGCCAGCCCTCGCGTGCGAGCAGCGGGTGGGGCCAGGGATGGGGGCGGCCACTCACCGCCGGCCCTCCCGCGCTTCGCTTGTCCCGGGCATCAGTTGCGCGAACGATCGACCAGCTTGTTCTGCTTGATCCACGGCATCATGTCGCGAAGCTTGCCGCCGACCTGTTCGATCGAGTGCTCCTGGCCGATCCGGCGCATCGCCTTCAGCGTGGGCGCGTCGGCGCGATTCTCGAGGATGAACTCCTTCGCGAACTGCCCGGTCTGGATCTCCTGGAGGATCCTGCGCATCTCCGCCTTGGTCTGCTCGGTGATGATGCGCGGCCCCCGGGTGAAGTCGCCGTATTCCGCGGTGTTGGAGATCGAGTAGCGCATGTTGGCGATCCCGCCCTCGTACATGAGGTCGACGATCAGCTTCAGTTCGTGCAGGCACTCGAAATACGCCATCTCGGGCGCGTAGCCGGCCTCGACCAGCGTCTCGTAGCCGGCCTGGACCAGCGCGGTGCAGCCGCCGCAGAGCACGGTCTGCTCGCCGAACAGGTCCGTCTCGGTCTCCTCGCGGAAGGTCGTCTCGATCACGCCGGCGCGCGCGGCACCGATCGCCGCCGCATAGGACAGCGCGACGTCGCGGGCCTTGCCGCTGGCGTTCTGCGCGATGGCAATCAGCGAGGGCACCCCGCCGCCCTGGGTATAGGTGGAGCGCACCAGGTGGCCGGGGCCCTTGGGGGCGATCATGATCACGTCGACGTCTGCGCGCGGCGTGATCTGCTGGAAATGGATGTTGAAGCCGTGGGCGAAGGCGAGCGCGGCCCCCTTCTTCATGTTCGGCGCGATCGATTCCCGGTAGACCTGGGCATGGGTCTCGTCGGGCAGCAGGATCATCACCAGGTCGGCGCCCTTGACCGCCTCGTCGACCTCCTTGACCGCCAGGCCGGCCTTCTTCGCCTTGTCCCAGGAGGCGCCGCCCTTGCGCAGCCCGATGGTGACCTTGACGCCGGAGTCCTTGAGGTTGTTCGCGTGCGCATGGCCCTGCGAGCCGTAGCCGACGATGGTGACCTTGCGGCCCTTGATCAGCGAAAGATCGGCGTCCTTGTCGTAGTAGATCTTCATGCCCGTGCTCCGCTCCTGGTTGGACTGTGGTGGTAAGCCGATGCGCCCGGCGACGCGGCCTTCAGACGCGCAGCACGCGCTCGCCGCGACCGATGCCCGAGGCACCGGTGCGCACCGTCTCGAGGATGAGGCCGGGTTCGACGGCCTGCAGGAAGGCGTCGAGCTTCGAGCCCTCGCCGGTGAGTTCGATGGTGTAGGACTTGTCCGTGACGTCGATGATGCGGCCGCGGAAGATCTCCGCCATCCGCTTCATCTCCTCGCGGTCCTTGCCGGCCGCGCGCACCTTGACCAGCATCAGTTCGCGCTCGATGTGCGCGCCGTCGGAGAGGTCGACCACCTTCACCACCTCGATCAGCTTGTTCAGCTGCTTGGTGATCTGCTCGACCACGTCGTCGGAGCCGGAGGTGACGATCGTCATGCGCGAGAGGGTCGAATCCTCGGTCGGCGCGACGGTGAGCGACTCGATGTTGTAGCCGCGAGCCGAGAACAGTCCCGACACCCGGGACAAGGCCCCCGGTTCGTTCTCGAGGAGGATCGAAATGATGTGACGCATGGTCTATCCGTGTGGGCGGGCTACGCCGCGGCGCGCCGGCGCGCGCGATCCGGACCGGGCGGCCGCGGCCCCCGGGGCCGGGGGCGGGTCAGACGAGGATCATCTCCGACAGGCCCTTGCCGCCGGGCACCATCGGGAACACGTTCTC
>JBIPNU010000564.1:0-2524 GCA_044370615.1 Burkholderiales bacterium | reverse complement strand
CCGAGGACTACTGCGCCGACGTGCACGAACGGCTGGTGCTCTACAAGCGGCTGGCCAACTGCGAGGGCGAGCCCGCGCTGGAGGCGCTCGCCGAGGAACTGGTCGACCGCTTCGGCGTGCTGCCCGAGCCGGCGCGCCTGCTGGTCGACACGCACCGGCTGCGCATCCTGTCGCGCCCGCTGGGCGTGGCTCGCATCGACGCGGGCGCGAGCGCAGTCCAGCTGCAGTTCGGCCCGGCCGCGCCAGTCGATCCGCAGCGGGTCGTAGCGCTGGTGCGCAGCCGCCCCGGGCACCGAATCGTGGGCGCCGACCGGTTGCGCATCGACGTGCCGCTCGCCACCACCGCCGAACGGGTCGCCCTGCTGCGCCGGACGCTGGAGGCGCTCGCCGGCGCGGGTCCGTTGCCCGGTACGATCCAGGGCGGGTCTCCGCCCGCCGTGCAGCGGCCCGCCCCCGCCCGCCCCGAACCCGCGCCGCTCCCCGCGCGTCGAGCGGGTTCACGCCGACGCGCCTGACCCCGGGACCTCCATGATCGACCGTCCGACGCCTGGCCCGCCGCACGCCGACGAACGCACGCTCGTCCTGCAGGGGAGCGAGGTCGACACCGGCGCGCTGAAGGCGATGGCCCAGCTCACCTCCGCGATCGGCATCGAGGGCCTGGGCGGACCGGCCTTCCGGCTGCGCGGCGCGCGCCCGCATCCCGAACTGGCGACCCGCTGCCGGCTCGCCGGCCTGGACCCTGCGTGGGTCCCGACCGATCGTTGCCTCTCCGACCTGCGCCTGGCGGCCTTCGACATGGACTCGACGCTCATCACCATCGAGTGCATCGACGAGCTCGCAGACTTTGCCGGACGCCGCGCCGAGGTCTCCGCGATCACCGAGGCCGCGATGCGCGGCGAACTCGACTACCCGGCCAGCCTGCGACGCCGTGTCGCGCTGCTTGCCGGGCTGCCGGTCGCGGCGCTCGAGTCGGTGTGGCGGGATCGGGTCCAGCTCTCGCCCGGCGCGGAACGGCTGCTCGCGCGCCTGCGCCGCCTGGGCGTGGAGACGCTGCTCGTCTCCGGAGGCTTTACCTTCTTCACCGATCGCCTGTGCGAGCGCCTGCGCATCGACCACAGCCGGTCGAACGTTCTGGGGATCGCCGAGGGGCGACTTACCGGCGAGCTGGTCGGCGAGGTGGTCGATGCGCAGGCCAAGGCCGCCGCCCTGCGCGAGCGGATCGTCGCGCGGGGCCTCGCGGCCGAGGCGGTGCTGGCCGTGGGGGACGGTGCCAACGACCTCGAGATGATGGCGCTCGCGGGAGTGAGCGTCGCATGGCGCGCGAAGCCGAAGGTGCGCGACCGCGCGACCCATGCGCTCGACCATTCGGCGCTGGACGCCATCCTCAACCTGTACACGCCGGCCAGGGATGCGCACGACACGCCTGCCGCCGGCCCGGTGCCGCAGCCCCTCTCCGGGCCGCGCGCCGCCCGCTGAGGCGCCATGCGATGGGCACGGTCGATGCGCTGATCGTCGGCGGCGGCCACAACGGGCTGGTCTGTGCGTGCTACCTCGCGTCCGCGGGCCTGCGCGTGCGCGTGCTCGAGGCGCGGCCGGTCCTCGGCGGCGCGGCGATCACCGAGGAGTTCCACCCCGGGTTCCGCAATTCGGCGCTCTCCTACACGGTCAGCCTGCTCAACCCGAAGGTGATCGCCGATCTTCGGCTCGCCGAACACGGGCTGCGCGTGCTCGAGCGACCGCTCGCCAATTTCCTGCCGCTCGACGACCGCAGCAGCCTCAGCATGGGCGGTGGCCTGGCGGCCACCCAGGCGGAGGTCGCGAAGTTCTCCGCCCGCGACGCCGAGCGCCTGCCCGCCTACTACGAGCGACTCGAGCGGGTGGCCGACGTGCTGCGCGAGCTCGTGCTCGAGACGCCACCGAACGTGGGCGGCGGGATCGGCGACTGGCTGCGCGCACTGGCCACCGGCAACCGCCTGCGACGGCTCGCGATGCCGCAGCGCCGCGACCTGCTTGCGATCGCCACCCGCAGCGCCGGCGATCTGCTCGACGGGTGGTTCGAGTCCGATGCGCTGAAGGCCGCGCTGGGCTTCGATGCCGTGGTCGGACACTATGCGAGCCCCTACGCGCCGGGCAGCGGCTACGTGCTGCTGCACCACTGCTTCGGTGAGGTGAACGGGCGCCGCGGCGCCTGGGGCCACGCGGTCGGTGGCATGGGATCCATCACGCAGGCGATGGCTCGGGAGGCGCGGGCGCGCGGCGTCGAGCTCAGCGTCGATACGCCGGTCGCCGAGGTCCGTGTGCGGCAGGGGCGCGCCACGGGCGTGGTGCTGCGCGATGGCACCGAGATCGACGCCGCGTGCGTGGTGTCGAACGTGCACCCGAAGCGGCTGCTGCGCGACCTGCTGCCCGCAGACGCGCTCGACGAGGATGTGCGCGAGCGCGTGGCCGGGCATCGCAACGGTTCGGGCACGGTGCGCATGAACGTCGCGCTGCGCGCGCTGCCGCGCTTCACCTGCCAGCCTGC
>JBIPNU010000562.1:0-2525 GCA_044370615.1 Burkholderiales bacterium | reverse complement strand
CGGCCCGCATGCGCGGGGCGCGCGCGAGCTGCGCGGCCGGTGGACGAGGGGGCCACGCGCGCCGCGCGGCCCGTGTACGCGGGGCGTGCGTGCGCATCCGGCGGGCGTGCCGGGAGCGCTGTCGGTGATCCGCGGCTTCGGCGCGCTGGCGCACCGCAACTTCCGACTGTTCTTCTACGGGCAGAGCCTCGCGCTGGTCGGCACCTGGATCCAGACCACCGCGATGAGCTGGCTCGTCTACCGGCTGTCGGGTTCGGCCTTCCTGCTGGGCCTCACCGGCTTCGCAGCGCAGATCCCGATGCTGGTGGTCTCGCCGTTCACCGGCGTGATCGCCGATCGCTTCGATCGCCGGCGCGTGCTGGCGGCGATGCAGTGGCTGCTGCTCGCGCATGCAGCCACGCTGTCGCTGCTCGCCTGGCACGAGCGGCTCGAACCCTGGCACGTGGTGCTGGCGGCACTCCTGATGGGAACGGCGATGGCGGCGGAGACCTCGGCGCGGCAGTCCTATGTACCCTCGCTCATCGACGATCGCGCCGACCTGCCCAGCGCGCTCGCACTGGGTGCCTTCCTGCAGAATGCGGGCCGCATGATCGGCCCGACCATCGCGGGCTTCCTCATCCATGCGACGAGCGAGGCCGGCTGCTTTCTCGCCAACGCGCTGTCCAAGCTGGGGGTACTGGGCTCGCTCGCGGCGATCGACGCGCCACGACCGCGACCGGCCGGTACCGCGCGTTCGGTGGGCGCCGAACTCCTCGAGGCCTACCGCTACCAGCGCAGCCTCACGCCGGTGCGGGTGCTGATGAAGCACATCGCGGTGTTCAGCTTCGTGGTGACCCCCTATGCCGTGCTGCTGCCGATCTATGCGGCCGAGGTATTCGGTGGCGGCGCGGCCACGCTCGGGCTGCTGATGGGCGCGGCTGGCATGGGCGGAGTCTGCGGCGGCGCGGTCCTCGCCTGGCGCAATCGGGTCGGCGGGCTGGTCACGCTCAACCAGCGAGCCACCGCAGCCTGCGGCCTCGCGCTGCTCGGCTTCGCCTGGAACACGATGTTCTGGGCGGCGCTCGCGCTTCTGTTCGTGGTGGGCGCCTCGGTGATCGTGGTGGTCACCTCCACCTCGACCATCACGCAGATGGTGGTCGACGAGGACAAGCGCGCGCGCGTGATGTCGTTCTTCACGATGTCCTTCCTCGGCGTGATGCCGCTGGGCGCGCTGTGCGCCGGGAGCGCGGCCGAGGCCTTCGGCGTTCAGCCGGTGGTGTGCACCGGCGGGCTGGTCTGCGTGGTCGCCTCGCTGGTGCTGCTGCGCCGCCTGCCCGGACTGCGCGAGCGCCTGCGCCTGCTGTACGACCGGCTCGGACTGGCGCCGCCGGATCAGTCGCGATAGCCCCAGAGGCGATCCAGGTCGAAGCGGTGCCGCAGCGGATCGAACGCCACGTAGCCGCGGATGGCGGTGGCCAGTCGCGAGGGATCGCGCGCGGCGGGCAGCGGATGCGCCTCGCCCTCGGCCGTGAGCACGGCCATCAGCGACACCGCTCCGCCCGGCGGATTGCGGATGACCACGGCGACCTCGCCGTTGGACAGGCGCACCAGCGTCCCGGGCGGATGGCCGCCCATCGAGCGGGTGAGTACGCCGGCGAGCAGCGGATCGAAACCGCGGCGCCGCCCGAGCAGGATGTCGTTGGCGGCCACGGCCGGCAGGCGCGGGGGACGGTGCAGCCGTTCGGCGACGGTGGCGCAGTACACGTCGGCAAGCCCGACCAGCCGGGCGGCAAGCCCGATCGCCGAACCCGCCAGCGCGTCCGGATAGCCGCTGCCATCCAGGCGCTCGTGATGGGCAGCGACCGCGTCGAGCCAGTGCGGGTCCTCTACCCCCCTCGCCCTCAGCCATGCGACGGACCGCTCCGGGTGCGTGTCCACCGCGACCCGCTCCGTGTCCGACAGCGGTTCGCGCGAGTCGAACAGCCGATCCTGCAGCGCATGCATCGACACGTTCATCGTGAGCGCCGCCGCGAGCACGCTGCGCTGCTCGGAGGGTTCCAGCGGCAGCTGGCGCCCGACGAGTTCGCACACCAGCGCCACCGCCATCGCATGCCGGACCGAATACGGCGACTCGCGGTCGAGCGCGGCCCAGCCGAGGCTCGCGTCCGGATCGGCGAGCAGCGACTCGGCGATGCCCTCCGCGAGCAGGGTCACCCGCGGGGTCACCGCCTGCCCCTGCGGCAGGTCCGGCAAGGCGGCGAGCGAGGCGGCCAGCTCGCGCAGGCGGGTGAACGGCGAGACCACGCCTGCGGCCGACAGTTCGTCCGCGCGGGCATAGACCGGCCGCGAGCGCAGGCGCTCGAGCATCGCCGCATCGGCCACCGCGGTGCCCCGGGCCATCAGGAGCACGCCGTGGCGGTCGTACACGTCCCAGGGCAGGGCGTGGCCGACGAGATCAGGACCGGGCTTGACCGGACGCAGCATGAGGGGAAATCCGCGGGCGCGGGACGGGTGGACCGGGCTGGGGGCCCGGTGGACTGCCACGC
>JBIPNU010000563.1:0-2525 GCA_044370615.1 Burkholderiales bacterium | reverse complement strand
CGTCTCCGGCAGAGACGCCGGGGGAGCGCAGCTGGCTGTCCGGCTATGCGATCCTGTCGTTCGCCTACCGCATGCTCATGATGGTGTCGATCGCGGTCCTGGTGGCGACCCAGTTCTTCTTCCTGGGAGTGTTGCTGGCGCTGTGGGCAGTCGTGAGCATGCTGATCATCCCCTTCGTGAAGAAGGTGCATTTCCTGTTTCGCAGTCCGCGGATTGCCACACAGCGTATTCGCGCCGTATTCGTGAGCTTCGCGCTTGCCGGAGTGCTGGTCGCCCTGATTGCGCTTGTGCCAGTTCCCTCGTCCACGCGCGCCGAAGGGGTGATCTGGGCACCCGAACAGGCGCATGTGCGCGCCGGGATCGACGGAATGGTTCGGCGCGTGCTGGCAGCCCCCGACCAGATGGTCACCCGAGGGCAGCCGCTCATCGAGTGCTACGATCCCGAACTGGAGGCCAGGACCCGGGTTCTCCGGGCTCAGCTGGCGGAGCTCGATGCGCGGTACCAGCTGGCGCGGGTCGGCAATCGCGTGCAGACGAGCCTTCTGGACGAACAGCGCGAGCACGTGCGCGAGGCCCTTCGGCAGGCTCGCCTGCGCCAGGACGAGCTGATCATCCGGGCGCCGTCCTCGGGCGCGTTCGTGGTCCAGGATCCAGCCGGCTTGCCCGGCCGGTACGTGCAGCGTGGCGAACTGCTGGCCCACGTGGTCGATCGCACGGCAACGACGGTCCGCGTGGTGGTCTCCGAGGCCGAGGGTGGTCAGGTCGTGCAGCGC
Source organism: Burkholderiales bacterium (assembly GCA_044370615.1). Classification (GTDB taxonomy): domain Bacteria; phylum Pseudomonadota; class Gammaproteobacteria; order Burkholderiales; family CAIKXV01; genus CAIKXV01. The sequence continues at coordinate 1,752 of JBIPNU010000563.1, read as the reverse complement.
ACCCGGCGGGTGGAGATCAGACCCGTCGAGCGGATCGGACGGCCGTTCGAGGCGACGATCGCACGCGAGATCCCGGCGGCTACCGACGAGTTACCCGGGATGGCACTCAGCCTGCAGGGTGGGGGACGGATCGGACTGGATCCGCGCGGTGGCGGTGACGGGCGTGCCATCGAAAAGCTCTTCGTCCTCGACCTGGATCTCCCCAGGGGCGAGCAGGCCACCTACCTCGGCGGGCGAATCCATGTTCGCTTCGAGCATCCGCCGGAGCCGCTGGCGACCCAGTGGTATCGGTCGGTCAGGCGAGCCTTCCTGAGGCAGTTCAATGTCTGAACCCGCGCGAGGACCCGAGAGGTGATTTCCGCGCCCGCGCTCGATGACGTCTATCCGGAGCGGCAGGAGCCTTCCGACGAACGCTGGCTCGATCGGGTGGGGGAGGCGGTCACCGGGCGGGTGGGTCGCGCGCTGCGCGCCCGGGCGGTGCGCTCCGGATGGATCCTCGGACGCGTCGCCCTGGCGGGCCAGCGGTATCGGGATTGCAGCGCGGAAGAATTCGCGCAGTTGACGCGGGAACTGCGCCTGCAGTTGCGACGCCAGGGAATCACGCCCGAGCTGGCTGCGCAGGCGTTCGCGCTGGTGCGAGAAGCGTCGGGAAGAGCGCTGGGGATGCGTCATTTCGACGTGCAGATACGTGGCGGCTGGATACTGCTCAACGGCATGGTCGCCGAAATGCAGACGGGGGAGGGCAAGACCCTGACGGCGACGCTGGCGGCCTGCACGGCGGCGCTCGCCGGTGTCCCCGTGCATGTCATCACGGTCAATGACTATCTGGTGGAACGCGACTGCCGCGAACTGCGCCCGCTCTACGACCTTCTGGGAGTCGGCGTGGCGTTCGTCACGGCTGACATGGATCCGGCGGCTCGCCGCGCAGCCTATGGCCATGATGTCGTCTACTGCAGCAACAAGACGCTCGTGTTCGACTATCTGCGCGATCGGCTGCTGCTGGCGAGGGGGGGCTATCCGCTGCATCTGCAACTCGACAAGGCGTATGGGGAACAGGCGCGCGCCCGGAAGCTGCTGCTGCGAGGCCTGCATTTCGCGATCGTCGACGAGGCCGACAGTGTCCTGGTCGACGAGGCGCGTACCCCGCTGATCATTTCGGCCGAGATTCCCGCGGCCGACGAGGCACTCATCGCCTCGCAGGCGCTCGGACTCGCGCGTCAGCTCGTGCCCGGCGAACACTTCGTGATCGTCCGCTCGGAGCGCCGGATTGCACTGACCGAGGCCGGGCATGGGCGGGTCGTCGACCTGTGCAAGGCTCTGGATGGGGTGTGGGCAGGGGCCCTGCGCCGGGAGGAACTGGTGCGACAGGCCCTCTCCGCGCTTCATCTGTTCTCCCTCGACGATCACTACGTCATCCGTGATGGCAAGGTCCAGGTCGTGGATGAGCACACGGGACGCGTGATGGCCGACCGCTCATGGAGCCAGGGCCTGCATCAGCTCATCGAATGCAAGGAGGGACTGGAGATCAGCGCGCGAAAGGAGTCGCTGGCCCGCATCAGCTACCAGCGTTTCTTTCGCCGCTATCTGCACCTGAGCGGAATGACCGGAACGGCCTCGGAAGTGTCCGGCGAGCTGGGAGCGGTCTATCGACTTCCGGTTGTCCGTGTGCCTACGCATCGTCCAGGTCGCCGGATACGACGCCCCGACCGCGTACTGGACGCCAGCGAGGACAAGTGGCGTCATATATCTGAC
>JBIPNU010000560.1:0-2538 GCA_044370615.1 Burkholderiales bacterium | reverse complement strand
TACGACGCGCTTGCCCGCCTCGAGCACGGCATCGAACACGTGCTCACGCGCGACGAGCGACACGCGGCGTACATGGCCGACGGCTACGCGCGGGTCACCGGCCGCGTGGGCGTGTGCGAAGGCCCCAGTGGCGGCGGCGCCACCTACATCCTCCCGGGCGTCGTGGAAGCCAACGAGTCCTCGATCCCGGTCCTCGCGATCAACTCGGACATCTCCACCGGCGGGCGGGGTCGCTACACGCTGACCGAACTCGACCAGGAGGCCCTGTTTCGCCCCCTCACCGGCTGGAACGGCGTCATCCGCAGCGCCGCGCGCCTGCCGCAGATGGTGCGCGAGGCCTTCGCCCACATGACCGCTGGCCGTCCCTGCGCCGCCCATCTCGCGCTGCCCTTCGACGTGCAGCGCCAGCCGGTGGAAACCACCGATGTCTGGGCCGATGCCGCGCTCGGCCGCTATCCCGCGCGCCCACAGGGCGCAGACCCGGCCTCGGTGCAGGCAGCAGCCCGCCTGCTCGCATCGGCCAGCCGCCCGCTGCTGCTGTGCGGCGGCGGTCCGATCATCGCCGGTGCCTTCGGCGAAGTGCGCCGCCTCGCCGAGTCCCTGGGTGCGCCGGTGGCCACCAGCGTGAGCGGACGCGGCATCCTCGAGGACTCTCATCCGCTCGCCCTGGGCGTGGTCGGCAGCAATGGCGGCACCCCGGCCACGCGCGAGGTGGTCGCCGAGTCCGACCTCGTGTTCTTCATCGGCTGCCGCGCTGGCTCGGTCACCACCGAGAAGTGGCGGCATCCGGCCCGCGGCCAGCAGCGGATCGTGCAACTGGACGCGGACCCGGCGACGCTGGGTGCGAACTACCCCGTGGATGCCGCGATTGCCGGGGACGCCCGACTCGTGCTCGCGCAACTGCTGGCCACGCTCGACGCCGAGGGTGACGCAGCGGTTCGCGAAGCGTCGCGCGCGGACTGGGGTGCCGCGCGGGTGCGCGTCGCGCGCGAGGCGAAGTTCGCGCCCTTCGCCGCACTCGCGGCCGAACCGGTGGCGCCGATCCGCCCCGAGCGACTGGTGGCGACCCTCGACGAGGTTCTCGATGCGCAGGCCATCCTCGTCGCCGACCCGGGCACGCCCTGTCCCTACCTGTCCGCTTATCACCGCATCGACCGGGCGGGGCGCCACTACTGGTCGAACCGCGCGCATGGCGCGCTCGGCTATTCGCTGGCCGCGGCGATCGGCGCTGCGGTCGGACGTCCCGGAACCCGTGCAGTCGCGATGATGGGCGATGGCAGCTTCGGCATGTGCTGCGGCGAGTTCGAAACCCTGGTACGCCTCGGCCTGCCGGTCACGGCGATCGTGGTGTCCAACGCCACCTACGGCTGGATCAAGGCGGGCCAGCGGTCGGGCTTCGAGCAACGCTACTTCTCGGTCGACTTCGGGCGCACCGACCACGCCCGGGTGGCCGAAGCCTTCGGCGTGCGCGCGTGGCGGGTGACCGACCCGCTGGCGCTGCGCGAAACGCTCGCCGCAGCGCTCGAAGCCGACGGCCCGAACGTGGTCGACGTGCACTGCCAGCCGCTGCACGAGGCGCGCGCGCCAGTGTCGGAGTGGATCGCATGAGCGTCGTGCGCTCGGGGACGCCGCGATGAAGCGTCGCCTGTCCGATCTCGTCCGCAGCGGCGCGGGGCGCGCGGTCGGCGAGCGCGTCCGCGACCTCGGACGCTCGCTGGGCGAGGCGGCATCGAAGTCGGCCAGCACGGTCGCCGCGCGGGCGCCCGACGCGAAGACCCTGCGCCAGGGCGTGGGCGAGGCGCTCGTGTTCGGCGGTCGCCTGCTCCACGATCCGCGATCGACGGTGGGCGAGATCGCGGTCACGCTCGGACAAGGCCTGCGCAGCGAGCGCGGCGAGGCTACCTGGCTGCTGCTCAGGGCAACCGCGGAGGGTTTCGCGGTGCTGGCGAGCGGCGCGGAGGCTCCGATGCGGCTCGCTTTCGAGCAGCAGCGCAGCAACGGCGCCCTGTTGCTGGTCGAGGTACGCGCGGCGAGCGCGCCCGCGTCGGGTCAGTAGCCGCGCGACGGGTCGACCTGATCGCGCAGCGCCTCGCCTCGCCGCCACCGGGCGAGATTGGCGGCCACCGTGCGCGCGGCGGACGCGCGGCTGGTGATCGACGCCACGTGCGGCGTGACCAGGATCCGCGGATCGACCCAGAACGGGTGTGCCGGCGGGAGCGGTTCATGCTCGAACACGTCGATCGTCGCGCCTCGCACCTGACCCGCGTCGAGCGCCGCCAGCAGATCGGCCTCGACCAGATGCGCCCCTCGCGCCACGTGCACCAGCGCCGCCCCCCGGGGCAGGGCTGCGAACGTGGAGGCGCGCAGCACGCCGCGGGTGCGTTCGGTCAGCGGCAACAGGCAGACCAGGATCTCGCAGCCGCCAAGGAACTCGACGAACGTCGCGTCGCCGGCGAACACCCGCACACCGTCGAGCACGCGAGGTCTCGACGCCCAGCCACGCACCCGGAAGCCCGCGGCGGCGAGCGCGAGGGCGGC
>JBIPNU010000559.1:0-2543 GCA_044370615.1 Burkholderiales bacterium | reverse complement strand
GCCCACGAAGGACGGATCGTTGGCGTTCTTGATCCAGACCGTGAGGTTGTACAGCAGGATGTCGGGGCCGATCACGTCCTCGACCGCATCGAGCACGTTGCGGTCGTTGACCACTTCATCCACCCACTTGAGCGACAGGTGGGCCTTGGTTCGCAGCACCTTGCGGAAGTCCTCTCCCATCGTGCGCTCGCCGGCCTCGAGCAGCGACAGGTAATGGGCGGCCTTCTCGGGGCTGAACACCCTTACCGGATGGGTGCAGCCCTCGTCGGCATACTCCCGTGCCTGCGCTTCGGTCAGGCGCTTCATCAGGAACCCCCCTCCAGGACGACGTTCGCCTTCCGGACCACGGCCGACCACTTGCGGGTTTCCTCGCGCGCGAACGCGGCCAGTTGCTGGGGCGTGCCGCCGATCGGCTCCACGCCAAGGTCGGAGAAGCGCGCGCGCAGGTCGCGGTCGTTCGCGAGGATCGAGCCGGTCGTCGTGTTGAGCAGGCCGATGATCGCGCTCGGCGTGCCTGCTGGCGCCAGCAGGCCGAACCAGGACAGGGACTCGTAGCCCGGCAATCCGGCCTCCGCGAAGGTGGGCACGTCCGGCAGCAGCGGCGAGCGGCGGCTGTCGGCCACGGCCAGCGCGCGCAGCTTGCCTGCCCGGATCGGCCCGATGGCCGGAGGCAGGTCGTTGATCATCAACTGGACCTCCCCGGCCACCAGCGCGACGCCGGCGGGACCACCCCCCTTGTAAGGGATATGAACGATGTCAGGCAGTTGCGCGACCATCTTGAACAGTTCGGCCGACAGATGCACCGAAGTGCCATTACCCGAGGAGGCGATCGAGAGCTTGCCCGGCCGCGCCTTCGCATAGGCGATCAGCTCCTTGAGCGAGGTCACGGGTAGTCCCGGCGTGGCCATCAGCACGAACGGCCCCTTGGCCAGCAGGACGATCGGGGCGAGGTCGCGCGCGATGTCGTAGCCCAGCCTGGGGTAGAGACTCTGGTTGATCGCGAGCGTGCTGGTCGTGCCCAGCACGAGCGTGTACCCGTCCGGATTGGACTTCACGGCGATCGCCGTGCCGATCGTGCCGCCCGCGCCCGCGCGATTGTCGATCAGGAAGGATTGACCGAGCCGCTCCCCGAGTTTCTGGCCGAGCACGCGGGCGAGCACGTCGGTCGACCCCCCGGGCGCGAACGGCACGATGAGCCGGACCGGACGGTCCGGGTACGCGTTGGCGGGCTGCGCGCGGGCGCCCGAAGCCGCCACCGCGAGGGCGAGCGAGATCATCAGCGCCCCCGGAAGCCACCGCGCGCGCGTACTTGGGCGCGCCTCGCACGCGTTCGGAGCCATCATCGGCTGGCAGGCCGTGTCGTGGCGCGGCGCCTCTCGCGCGCAGGACACCGATGCTCGAGGCAAGCCTTCTCGAAACCGCTGCGGGTCGGGTGCCTCGCGCAGGCTCGGGACCGATGCCCGCTTCGGGGCGTGGGTCCTTTTGTGCAGATCAGGATGCGGCACCGGCGGCTCTCCTCTTCAGTGCGGGGTCGCCCGACGCGCGGACCCGGCCAACCGCGGGCAGTCGTCCCGCAACACGGGCCCGAGCGCGCTCACCGGACAGCCGAAGCTGTCGTCGATGCGACAGGCCCCCAGTGTAGGCGGCGCTATTCCGTCGTTGCAAGCGGCCGCGCGGCGGGTGGGCCGTGGTCCGAGTCGCGGGGTAGGCCGCGGGTTGCCAACCGCTATCATCGGTGTCGACCTCTCGCATCGACTGGAGCCGCCATGGCCGACGATCAGGGCGTGTTCACGCGCCTGTACGAATCCCTCGAGGACAGCGCCGTGATCGGGTCGGTGATGCGCCGCCCGGGAATCGACGATCCCACCCGAGCCATGCTCGCGCTGTCGATGGTGGCCGCGCGTTGCGAGGAGTCGGAGGTTCCGGCCTGCACGAGGCGTTGCGTCGCGAACGGTCTCGGCCGAAGCGAGGTCGCCGAGGTGCTGTTGCAGGTCTACTGCTACGCCGGCGTCTACGCTGGCCTGACCAGTTTCAGCGCCGCGCGCGCCACGTTCGACGAACTGGCCCGCGCGGGACAACTCACCCCGGCACAGGCCGCCGTATGCGACGCATCGGCGCCCTCGCGGACCATCGCCGAGCGGATCGCCGACGGCGCGCGCATGCGCAGAACGCTGTTCGGCGACGAGAACGTCGACCGCAACGAACGCGAAGCCGACGCGTTCATGAACGTGTTCTGGTCGAACACCCACGATTTCTGCTTCGGCAACATCTGGTCGCGCCCGCTGTTCGACCGAAGGCTTCGCAGCCAGTTGTGCCTGGCGATCGCCTCGGCGGCCGGACAGGTGGGCGCGGTGGATCGCCACGTGCGCAGCGCGCTGCGCGGCGGGGTCAGCCGCGAGCGCATCGGCGAGATCTTCCTGCTCACCGCCGCGATCGCGGGCACGGGAGCCGCACGCGCCGCCTTCGACAAGGCGCAACAGGTGTTCGATGAACTGGCGACCGCCGCGGTCGCGCGGTTGCCGTGAAACATCGAACCGTTTCGA
>JBIPNU010000558.1:0-2546 GCA_044370615.1 Burkholderiales bacterium | reverse complement strand
CAGGTGCGAGGTCGAGCCGTTGCCGGCCGACCCGTAGTTGATGTCCCCCGGCCGCTTGCGCGCGAGCGCGATGAGGTCCTTGACCGAGGCGACCGGAAGCGCCGGGTGGGTGACCAGCAGCAGCGGTACGTCGGCCACGCGGGCGACCGCGATGAAGTCGCGCAGCGGGTCGAAGCTGAGCGCGGTGGCTACCGCCGGCAGCATCACGATCTCCGAGGCCGACCCGAGCAGGATGGTGTAGCCGTCGGGGGCGGCGCGCGCCGCGAACTCGGTGCCGATCGCACCGCCCGCGCCGGTACGGTTCTCGACCACGATCTGCTGGCGCAGCCGGTCGGTCAGGCGCTGGGCGAGGATGCGCGCGGTCGAGTCCGAGCCGCCCCCGACCGGGAAGGGCACCACCATGCGGATGGGCTTGGCAGGCCACGCCTGCGCTGCCAGCGGGCCGGACAGGGTGGCGAGGCCGGCGGCAGCAGCCGCGCAGACCGCCGTGCAGGTACGCGTGATCGCGAACGGCATTTCGGAGGCTCCTGGGGAGACGACGGACGGACTTTAACGCGTGCGCCGGCGCGGGTGGGCCAGCGCGGTTTCGCAGGGGCCGCACGCGCGGCCGGCGACGGGTGCCCGCCGCCTCACGCGCCCGCCGCGCGACCGGCGAGGATCGCGCGCAAGCGCTGCGGGGTGACCGGCAGTTCGCGGATCGCCCCGGGCAGGCCGATCGCATCGTCGATGGCGGCGGCGATCGCCGCACCCACGCCGGTGATGCCCGCCTCGCCCGCGCCCTTCATGCCCAGCGCGTTGTTCGGGCTGGGCGCATCCTCGGTGAGCAGCACCTCCACCGGAGGCATCTCGCGCGCGGTGGGCATCAGGTAGTCGGCGAAGGTCACCGACAGTGGCTCGCCCCGCTCGTCGTAGACGAACTCCTCGAGCAGCGCGCCGCCCAGGCCCTGGGCGACACCGCCGACGATCTGGCCCTCGACCAGCATCGGGTTGATCGCGCAGCCGATGTCGTAGGCGACATGGAACCGCTCGACCGTGACCCCGCCGGTGTCCGGATCGACCTTCACCACCGCCGTGTGGATGCCGTAGGGGTGGGTGAGGCCGGCCGTCTCGAACCAGCCCTCCGCGGTGAGCCCGGGGATGCCGAAGGCCACCACCTCGGGGCTGGGGGCAAGCGCCGCCGCCACGCGGCCCAGCGGGATGCCCGGCTCGCCGGGGCGGTCGGTGCGGACGACCTTGCCATCGACGATGTCGAGTACCTCGATCGGCGCCTCGATCATGTGGGCGGCGGCGAACTCGAGCGCCTTGCGCCGCGCGTTGAGCGCGGCCATGCGCGTGGCCCCGCCGGTCATCACCGTGGCGCGCGAGGCGTGCGCGCCGATGCCGTAGTCGATCATGTCGGTACGGCCGTGGATCACCTTCACGTCGCGGTAGTCCACGCCGAGCGCGTCGGCGCAGATCTGCGCCATCGCGGTCTCCACGCCCTGGCCGATCGACGAGGAGCCGGTGACCACCTGCACCTTGCCGCGGGCGTCCACGCTCACCTTCGCCCCATCCACCGGCCCCAGCCCGCTCTTCTCCATGAAGAAGCCCATGCCCACGCCCACGCATTCGCCGGCGGCGCGGCGGCGCGCGACGTCGGCCTGCAGATCGTCCCAGCGGATATGCTCGAGCGTGCGGTCGAGCAGGCGGGGGAAATCCCCCGAGTCGAGTTCGACCGGGTGGTCGAGGATCTCCATCGGGCGCGGATACGGATACTGCTCGCGCCTGATCAGGTTGCGCCGGCGCACCTCGATGCGCGACAGGCCGAAACGCTCGGCTACCGCGTCCATCAGCCGTTCGCAGGCGTAGGTGGACTCGAACCGTCCGGGCGAGCGGTAGGTCGCCGCCGGGGTCTTGTGGGTGAGTCGGATGTATGCCACGGCGCGGTAGGCCGGCACGTGGTAGCCGCCCACCAGCGTGCCCATCGCCATGTCGGGCACCCGCGCGCCGTGGGTGCGGATGTAGGCGCCCTGGTCGTGCCAGAGCTTCGCGTCGATCGCGAGGATGCGCGCATCGCGATCGAGCGCGGCACGCACCACGTGATGCTGCTCGCGCGAGTGGTTGCAGGCGAGCAGGTTCTCGCGCCGGTCCTCGATCCACTTGACCGGGCGCGCGAGGCGCAGCGCGGCCAGGCACACCAGCACGTCCTCTGGGTAGATCTCGCCGCGCACGCCGAAACCACCGCCGATGTGACCCTCGTAGAAGTGCATGCCCAACGGGCTTCGACCCAGCAGCGCGGCCACCGCATCGCGGTGCGCATGCGGCCGCTTGCCCGCGCCGTAGAGCTCGATCACGTCGCGCGAGTGGTCGTGGCGGGCGAGCGCGCCGCGCGGCTCCATCGGCACGCCCGAGTGGCGCCCGACTCGCACGTCGACCTCCACCACCGCGTGCGCATCGCGGAACGCCGCGTCCACGTCGCCGTACTGCTTGCGCAGCACGCCGGCCTCGGTGGACAGGCCGGGCGCGAACTCGCCCGGCGGCGCATCGGCCGACAGCAGCACCGGGAG
>JBIPNU010000557.1:0-2547 GCA_044370615.1 Burkholderiales bacterium | reverse complement strand
TGGCGCCCCTCGCGAGCGGCCTGTCCCGCTCGCACCCCGGCGCGAACCCGCGCCAGCCCGCGCCCTCCCACCCCGCACGTCCAGTGTGCCGTCGAGCGTCCCGCCATGACCCCAGCCTTCCTCGCCAGCAGCCGGGCGCGCGTCGCCGTCGCCGCCGTCGCCGTCGCCCTGCTGTGGCTGGCGGTCGCATGGGCGGTGGCCTGAGCCCGTGATGCCCGACCGCCCGAATGCCACCGGTGCCAGCATCGCGCTGGACAACCTGACCGTCGCCTACGAGGGGCACCCTGCCGTGCATCACCTGCACGGAACCTTCGCCGCGGGCTCGATGACCGCAGTGGTCGGCCCGAACGGCGCGGGCAAGAGCAGCCTGCTGCGCGCGATCGCCGGTCTGTTGCGGCCGGCGGAGGGGGAGGTGCGCCTGCTCGGCGTGCAGCCGCGCGATATCGCCTACCTGCCCCAGCAGGCGGAGATCGACCGGCAGTTCCCGTTGCCGGTCGGCGACCTGGTCGCGATGGGGGGCTGGCGGCGGGCCGGTCCGCTGGCGGCGATCGGCAGTGCGCTGCTCGAGCGGGTGCGCGAGGCCATCCAGGCGGTCGGGCTGACCGGGCTGGAGGCGCGACCCATCGGCACGCTGTCGGTCGGGCAGTTCCAGCGCGTGCTCTTCGCGCGGGTCATGGTGCAGGATGCGCCGCTGATCCTGCTCGACGAGCCGTTCAACGCGATCGACGAGCGCACCTGCGGCGACCTGCTGGCGCTGGTGCATCGGTGGCACGGGGAGGGGCGTACGCTGCTCGCGGTGCTGCACGACCTGCAGCAGGTCCGCGACCATTTTCCGCAGGCGCTGCTGCTCTCGCGGGAGAAGGTGGCCTGGGGCGACACCGCGGACGTGCTGACGCCGGAGCGGCTCGCGCGCGCCCGCGCCCTCGCCGAGGGCTGGGATGCCCACGCCCCGCTGTGCGAGGTGCGGCCGCACTGAGCGGCCGGAGTCATGGACCTGCTCTGGAGCCTGTTTGCCGCGCCGTTCGCCGAGTATGGCTTCATGCGCCGCGCGCTGGTTGCCTGCCTCGCGCTCGCGATGGGCTGCGGTCCGATCGGCGTATTCCTGATCCTGCGCCGCATGAGCCTGGTCGGCGATGCGATGTCGCATGCGGTGCTGCCGGGTGCCGCCATCGCGTTTCTGCTGTTCGGGTTCTCGCTGCCCGCGATGACCATCGGCGGTTTCGTGGTCGGGCTGGCGGTGGCGCTGCTCGCCGGGAGCGTGACCCGGCTCACCCCGCAGCGCGAGGACACGAGTTTCGCGGCGCTGTTCCTGGTCTCGCTCGCCCTGGGCGTGATGCTGGTCTCGGCGGCAGGCACCTCGGTGGACCTGATGCACGTGCTGTTCGGCGCGATCCTCGCGGTGGACGATCCGGCGCTGATGCTGGTGGCCGGCATCGCCTCGACGAGCCTGCTGCTGCTCGCGGCGATCTACCGCGGCCTGGTGATCGAGTGCGTCGACCCGGGGTTCCTGCGCGCGGTGCGCGGCGGCGGCGCGCGCTACCATTTCCTGTTCCTGTTGCTGGTGGTGCTCAACCGGGTGGCGGGCTTCCAGTCGCTGGGCACGCTGATGGCCGTGGGCCTGATGATGCTGCCCGCCGCCAGCGCGCGCTTCTGGACGCAGGAGATCGGTCGCATGGTGCTGTTCTCGACCGTGGTCGCCTTCGCCTGCGGCTACGCCGGGCTGCTGCTCTCGTACCACCTGAGCCTGCCCTCGGGGCCGGCGGTGATCCTCACCGCCGGGTTGGTGTATGCGCTGTCGGTGCTGCTCGGCCCGCACGGCGGGCTGCTGCCCGCGCGCCTGCGCAGCCGGCACTACCAGCGCTAGCGGGGGACTGCCGATGCCGCCCCCCTTGACGCTTGCGTGCCGCGCGATGGCTCCGGACGAGGGCGTGATCCGGAAGGTTCGCGCCCGCCTGGCGACGGGGCGGGGCCGGGCGTCCGGGTGGCGCGGTCGCGCGATCGCGCTCGTCCTCGGCGTCGCGCTGGCGGCCTGCTCCCGGCCGGAGGTCGCCGCGCCCGGCGCGCCAACCGGGGGCACCGCGCCGCCCGTGCCGGTGGTCGCGAGCTTCACGATCCTCGCGGACATGGTGGCCAGCGTGGGTGGCGAGCGGGTGTCCGTCACGTCGCTGGTGGGTCCCGACGGGGACGCGCATGTCTTTTCTCCCGGACCGGCCGACGCGAAGACGCTTGCTGGCGCGCGCCTGGTGGTGGTGAACGGGCTCGGTTTCGAGGGGTGGATCGACCGGCTGATCGCCGCCTCCGGCTATCGTGGTGCGGTGCTGGTGGCGAGCGAGGGCATCAACGGTCCGCAGGCGACGGCCACCCATGCCCACGACCACGGGCATGCGCACCGGCACGGGCCGGGGCCGGCGATCGGGATCGATCCCCACGGCTGGCAGAGTCCGGCGCAGGCTCGCCGCTATGTCGCCAACATCGCAGCCGGGCTGGCCCGGGTCGATCCGGCCAACGCCGCGCACTACGCCGTGCGCGCGCAGGCCTACGACGCCC
>JBIPNU010000556.1:0-2549 GCA_044370615.1 Burkholderiales bacterium | reverse complement strand
CCGCGCTGCCGCCCGCGACCGTATCGGCGCCGCTGCCGGCAGCCGCGGCGACATCCGGGCTCTGCGCGCCGCCACCGCGGGTAACCGGCAGCCCCGCGCATGCGGCCGATCGTGCATTGGTGCCGGACGGTCGGCCGCTGCCCTCGCCCGCCACCGCGGCAACGCTGGAACTCGACGGCGAGCACATCGAGTTCCAGCTGCGTCGCAGTCCGCGCCGGCGCCGGGCTGCGCTGAGCCTGTGCGATCGCGGCCTGGTGCTGGCAGTGCCCTCGCGCATGCCGCAGCGCGCGATCGACCGTTTCCTCGAGGCCAGTCGCCCGTGGCTGCGCCGTCACCTGCCGCGCTGGCGCGAGGGCATCGGCATCCCGCTCGACGCGCGTGGCCGCCCCCTCGAGCTGCTATGGCTGGGCCGGGCACTCGCGGTCGACCTGCAACCGGCGCCCGGCGAGGCGACGCTCGCGCACGAGGACGGCCGGATCGTGGTGCGCGGCGCGTCAGAGGCCGATGCCGAGGCCGTGCGGGCGCTGCTGCGCACATGGTTGTGCGCGCAGGCCCTGCCGTGGTTCGGCGAGCGCGTGCGAGCTCACGCGCCGCTGCTGCAGGTGGACGAGCCGCCGCTGCGGCTCACCGATGCGCGGACGCTCTGGGGCAGCTGCACTCCGGCGGGCGTGATCCGGCTCAACTGGCGGCTGATGCAGGCCCCGCCCGCGCTGATCGACTACGTCGTGGTCCACGAACTCGCGCACCTGCGCCAGCCGGATCACTCGGCTGCGTTCTGGTCGCTGGTCGCGCGCGCCTGCCCGGACCACCGCGCGCTGCGCCGCGAGCTGCGCGGCTGGCAACGACGACTCGCGGCACTCTGACGATCCCGCATCGCGATCGGCGTGCACGCGTGCTGCGGGTGGGGACTTGACGGTGCGCGCCCGGCGCGCCACGGAGCCGGTGCTACCATCGCGTGCATGAAGCCGGCTGCCTGCCTCGCCCCTGCCATCGCGAGCCGCGCGCAGGCCCGCCCTGGGCTGCGGCGCGCGCCGGCCCGCTGGTTGCCGCTGCTGCTGGCCATCGGGCTGTGCACTGCCGGCTGCGGGTACAAGACACCGCTCGAACTCCCGAAGAAACCCGCGCCGATCCAGCCTGCGCCCTGAGCGGACCACACTGGCGGCGCCACCTGGAGCAGGACGCGATGGATGCGATGCACCACCTGCGCGATGGCGAGCTGCACGTCGAGGAAGTTCCCCTGTCGGCGGTCGCCGAACGCTTCGGCACGCCCACCTACGTCTACTCCCGGGCGATGCTGGAGGCGCGCTTTCGCGCTTTCGGCAACGCCTTCGCCGGCGCCGCGCGGCCGCCGCTCGTCTGCTATGCGGTCAAGGCCAACCCCAACCTCGCCATCCTGGACCTGTTCGCCCGGTTGGGCAGCGGCTTCGACATCGTCTCCGGTGGCGAGCTTGCCCGGGTGATCGCCGCGGGCGGCGATCCTGGCCGCACCGTGTTCTCCGGCGTGGGCAAGAGCGAGTCCGAGATGCGCATGGCGCTCGAGGCCGGCATCCTGTGCTTCAACATCGAGTCGATCCCCGAACTCGAACGGCTCGCCCGGGTGGCGGCGACCTGCGGCCGGGTGGCGCCGGTGAGCATACGGGTCAATCCGGATGTCGATCCGCGCACCCACCCGTACATCACCACCGGGCTGGAAGCCAACAAGTTCGGCGTCTCCCACCGCGACGCGCCTGCGCTGTACCGGGCTGCCGTCGCGCTCGACTCGGTGCGGATCACCGGCATCGACTGCCACATCGGCTCGCAGATCACCGAAACCGGCCCCTACACCGACGCGCTGGCGCGGGTACTCGCGATGGTGGACCGCCTGCAATCGGACGGGATCGCGCTCGAGCACATCGACCTGGGCGGCGGCCTGGGCATCCGCTACGACGACGAGACGCCGCCTGGCATCGACGACTACGCGCGAGCGCTGCTGTCGGTGTATGGCGATCGGCCCCAGCGGCTCGTGTTCGAGCCTGGGCGCTGGCTGGTCGGCAACGCCGGCCTGCTGCTCACGCGTGTCGAGTATCTCAAGCCCGGCGCGTCGCGAAACTTCGCGATCGTGGACGCCGCGATGAACGACCTGATGCGGCCCTCGCTCTACGAGGCATGGCATCCGGTGCAGCCGGTGCGTCCGGTCGAGGCACCCGCGCATCGCTACGACATCGTCGGCCCGGTGTGCGAGAGCGGCGACTGGCTCGCGCGCGATCGCGAACTCGCGATCGCCTCGGGCGATCTGCTCGCCATCGGCGCAGCGGGCGCCTACGGCATGAGCATGAGCTCGAACTACAACACGCGCCCGCGCGCCGCGGAGGTGATGATCGATGGCGGCGCGATGCACGAGGTGCGCGCGCGCGAGCGCATCGCCGATCTCTACGCGCACGAGTCGCGCCTGCCCTGACCGGTGATGGGTGTGCGTCGCGCGGGTACGACAGACAGACGAAACTCGCGGTTGATGTTGTTTTTTTTTCAGAAAGTGGAATAGAATCGCGCCACCAAGCAATCGCTCGCTT
>JBIPNU010000555.1:0-2551 GCA_044370615.1 Burkholderiales bacterium | reverse complement strand
GTTCGCCGCGATCGCCCGCCAGCGCGAGCATCAGTCCGTTCAGGCGACGCACGAACGCGGCCGGGTCCTCGAGCTGCCCGCCCTCGGCGAGCATCGCCTGGTCGAACAGCACGTGCGCCCAGCCCTCGAAACGCTCGCCGTCGGCCTCGCCCGCGAGTCGCTGCACCAGCGGGTGCGAGGGGTTGATCTCGAGGATGGGCTGGCTCGCCTCCACCTTCTGGCCCGCCGCGCGCAACAGCCGCTCGAGGTTCATCCCCATCTCGCCCTCGTCGGCGACCAGGCAGGCGGGGGAGTCGGTGAGCCGCAGGGTCGCTCGAACATCCTTCGCACGCGTGCCCAGCACGGATTTCACGCGCTCGACCAGCGCTTTCGATTCGTCGCTCACGCGGGCCTGCTCGGCGCGCTCGGACTCGTCCTCCAGTGCGCCCAGGTCCAGCGCGCCGCGCGCCACCGAGGCGAGCGGCTTGCCGTCGAACTCCGGCAGGTGCGCGACCATCCACTCGTCGACCCGATCGGACAGCAGCAGTACCTCGATGCCCTTGCGCCGGAACACCTCGAGATGCGGGCTGCTGGCCGCCTGTGCGTGGGTGTCGGCGGTGATGTAGTAGATCTTCTCCTGGCCTTCCTTCATCCGGGACACGTAGTCGGCGAGGCCCACGGTCTGCGCCGACCCCTCGCCGCGGGTGGAGGCGAATCGGCACAGCCGGGCGATGCGATCGCGATTGCCGCCGTCCTCGCCCACGCCCTCCTTGAACACCCGGCCGAAGGTCTCCCAGAACGTCGCGAACTTCTCGGCCTGGTTCTGAGCGAGATCCTCGACCATCGACAGCACGCGCTTCACGCAGCCGGCGCGGATGGCCTCGATGTCGCGGCTCTCCTGGAGGATCTCGCGCGACACGTTGAGCGGCAGGTCGTTCGAGTCGACCACGCCGCGCACGAATCGCAGGTAGGCCGGGAGCAGCTGCTCGGCGTCGTCCATGATGAACACCCGGCGCACGTACAGCTTTAGACCGTGTCGCCGCTCGCGGTCCCACAGGTCGAAGGGCGCGCGCGCGGGCAGGTAGAGCAGCTGGGTGTATTCCTGGCGACCCTCGACCTTCGCGTGGCTCCAGGCGAGGGGAGCCTCGTAGTCGTGCGACAGGTGACGGTAGAACTCGGTGTACTGCTCGTCGGTGATCTCGTTGCGCGCACGAGCCCACAGGGCAGAGGCCTGGTTGACCGTCTCCTCCTCGGATTCGCGCACGTGGCGCGACTGCTCGGCGTCCCAGCGCTCCTTCGCCATGCGTACCGGCAGCACGATGTGGTCGGAATAGCGGCGCAGCACCGTGCGCAGGCGCATCCCGTCCAGGAAATCGTCCTCGCCCTCGCGCAGGTGCAGCGTGACCGTGGTGCCGCGCGCGGCGCGCTCGATCGACTCGAGCGTGTATTCGCCCTCGCCGGCCGAGCTCCAGCGCACGCCCTGGGCGGCGGCGAGCCCGGCGCGCCGGGTTTCCACCGTGACGC
This sequence comes from Burkholderiales bacterium, assembly GCA_044370615.1. Classification (GTDB taxonomy): domain Bacteria; phylum Pseudomonadota; class Gammaproteobacteria; order Burkholderiales; family CAIKXV01; genus CAIKXV01. The sequence goes on along the minus strand of JBIPNU010000555.1, from coordinate 1,048 downwards.
GGTCGGCCACGATGAACGCGGAATAGAAGCCCACGCCGAACTGGCCGATCAGGTTGGAGTCCTTCTGCTGGTCCCCGGAGAGGCGGGACAGGAACTCGCGGGTGCCCGACCTCGCGATGGTGCCGAGATGGTCGATGACCTCCTCGCGCGACATGCCCACGCCGTTGTCGGTGATCGACACGGTACGGGCCTCGGGGTCGTAGCCGATGCGGATGGAGAGCTCCGGATCCGACTCGAGGAGCGAGGCGTCCTGCAGGGCCTCGAACCTCAGCTTGTCGCAGGCGTCCGACGCGTTGGACACCAGCTCGCGCAGGAAGATCTCCTTGTTGCTGTAGAGCGAGTGCACCATCAGGTGCAGCAGCTGCTTCACCTCGGCCTGGAATCCGAGGGTCTGGCGGTCGGGGGCGGTAGCAGTGTCGGTCATGGGGGCAGGACGGCAGGACGAGAGGGACGGGCCTGCGCCCACGAGCATCGGCGGCAGGCGGCCGCGGTCACCCGCGGCGCCCCGGGGATATGGTGGCCACCGCGGCGATTTCAAGCCCCGGCCGGCGGGACCTCGGGTGGCCGCCGCGGGAGCAGCACGTCGACCCGGGTGCCGCGCCCCCCCGGGGCCGAGCCAAGCGTGACGCTGCCGCCGTGCGCGTGCGCGATCTCGCGCACGATCGCCAGGCCCAGTCCGGCACCGTCCGGCGACCCGCGCCCGAGCACCCGGTGGAAGCGCTCGAAGACCCGCTCGCGCTCGGCCTCGGGCACGCCGGGCCCGGTATCGTCGACCCGCAGCAGCACCGCCGGCCTGGCGCCGGCGGTCTGCGCCGGCTCCACCGCCACGGTCACGCTGCCGCCCGCTCGCGTGTGGCGCAGGGCATTGTCGAGCAGATTGCCCAGCAGCTCGCCCAGCATCACGGCATCACCGACGATCGGCAGCGCGACATCGGTGGCGTCGAATCCGAGGTCGATGTCGCGCGCGAGCGCGCGCGGCACCCAGGTCTCGGCAACGCCGCGGGCCACCTGCACCAGATCGAGCGGTTCGCGCACCTGCGCGTCCAGC
>JBIPNU010000552.1:0-2559 GCA_044370615.1 Burkholderiales bacterium | reverse complement strand
CGATCACCTGCCGGATCGGCTCCATGCGAGGTCGTCGGCACCCAATCTTGGCACTTCAGGCGGCCGCAGCACGGTCCTCAGGGCTCACCTGGGCGTTGCTGAGGGCGGTTGAAACTCCTAGCCCGCCGCGGTGGGTACGCATGCGGTCGCGCTGATCGAGCAGGTGGCGGTAGACGGCGTGGGCGCAGGCGGGCGCATTGCGCTCCTCCAGAAGGGCAACACCGCGGGCGAGGTGTGGATGTCGGCGGCGCAGTCGGGGGCGAACGGATCGACGATCAGCGGCATTCAGCCGAGAAGCGGCAGTTGCCGAGGCGAAATTGGCGCGAGAGCCAGTGCTGGCGGCGCACGGCGTCGGCCTCGACCGCGACGCTGATGCAGTCCGACGGCGCCCAGCTGTCGGCGGGGATCGTGCAGACCGGCTCGGGCCTGACTGCGCTGATCACGCAGTCGGGCGTGTGGAAGGAGGCGAGCTTCATCCGGAACGGCGTCGGGCGCCAGGCGAACATCGTGCAGGGGGGCACGGCGGTGGGCGCACAGGCCAGCGCCGTGGAGATCCGCCAGTACGGCGCGGTGCCGCTGGCCGCGACGATCACGCAGCAGTCCGCCGGCAGCCGGATCGCGATCGTGCAGCAGTAGTCGGGCGGGGGCTGCATCCAGACCGGAATGTCGCGATGACCGTGCAGCACGCGGGGGCTGGATCGATTGTCAGAATTCGGCGATCCGCCGCAACCCGAGCGAGAACGGCCCCGCCTGCCGCTCCCCGACCAGCAGGCCGACCTGCCGCACGCGCGCCGGATCCAGGGGCGGCGCCCCCGGCACCACGCGCCCGCGCAAGCGCGCCTCGAAGGCCTCGAGCGGCAGCTCGACCGTCGTCCACCGTCCCGCGGGCGGCTCGAACGCGGCCTGGTACGAGCTCGTGTCGAAGCCTTCGCCGACGAACAGCGACAGCCGGTAGCGGCGTCCGTCGCCCAGCACCTCGAGCCGCCAGCCCTGCGTAGCCCGCCCGCCGATCGGCAGTGCGGCCGCGCGCACCGACGCGAAGCCGCCGCCGCGATCGAGCGAGAGCGTGCCTTCAAAGCAGGCGTGTCCCGCCGGATCGAAGCGCAGCCGGCTGCGCGAGACGCCGCCCATCACGCGGTCGTCGACCGCGGTCCAGCCGGCGACCGATTCCGGTCGATCGAATGCCACTTCGGTGAGTTGCGGCATCAGGCTCCTCGCCACCTAGGGTGGGTACCTCACGCCTGCCAACAAGCTCTCATGCGGGATCCTCCATCCGTCGTGCAGGCGCTTCACCCTCCGCAGGCTACTTGACGGATGTACTCGAGCGGCTGCCGACCCAGCCCAACTGGCGAATTGCGGAGCGGTTGACTCACCATTTCGAGGGAGGCTGGCGATGATCGCGGTGGTGTTCGTGGGGTCGGGCATGCTGGTGGGGCGACCGGCGTGATACCCGCGCCGCGCCTCACACTCCGCTCAGCACCGCGTCGATCGCATCGACCAGCACAGCACTCGATGCGCGCAGGCTCGCGACCGGCCGTCCCAGCAGCTTCGCCGGAATACCCGCCATCTCGTGCGGGTACATCACCACGTCCACACCCTGCACCTCGAACGCCGGGCACAGCCGCCTCGGCGCGGACTTCATCGTTTCGTCGCGCACCCGCAGCGGCGCGACGAGCCGCGTCGGCAGGTCGGCGAGCAGGTCATTCTGCAGGTCGACCACGTAGGGTACCCGGTCGCGCGTCGCCCGCTCGGGATTGCGATGGACGTCGAACTGCGCCATCGGCATTCAGAACGCGCGAAGCGTGGCGCCGAAGGTACCTTCGCGCTCGACCTGCTCGCGATACGCATCGAGCCACTCGCGGTGCGCCTCGACGAACTGCCTGCGGCGCGCCCGAAGGTTCGCGTCGGACGGCCGCGTCACCGACTCCCACTGCTCGAACGACACGATGACGGTGTCCGGCCGGCCGTCCTTCTCGACGATCACCGGACCCCGCTTCGCCTCGCTGCAGACCTGTCCGAACCGGTTCTTCGCGTCGGTCGCGCTGATTCTCATGCCCGTCTCGCATTGATGGCCAGTTTGGCCATCATACATCGGGCGGCGCGGGTTCTGCCCGTCGTGCGGTGCGCGGCGAATGTCGCAGACGGCGGCGCACCGGGTGGATCACGTCATCCCGCAGGTGCCGGTGCGGCAGTGGGTGCTTTCGCCGCCGATACCGCTGCGGCTGCTGTTGGCCGCTCAGCCCCAGCGGGTCACGCCGGTGCTGGGTGCGTATTTCGGCCGATCGTGACCGGCCGGTCCGGGATCATGACCGAGCGGTCCGAGGGTCGATGAAGGGTTGCGTGTGACCCCACTGCGGGGACATAGGCTCACGGCTTCTTGCCGCAGCCCGGATGCCCCCGCCACGGATGGACATATGCGTGATCAAGGACGTTTTGAGACTGAAGTTGCACGGCGGGCTGTCGCACGAGGCGATCGGGCGCAGCCTGTCGATCTCGAAGGGCGTGGTCGCGAAGTACGTGTCGCTGGCGGCGGCCGGCGGGCTGGACTGGGAGACGGTG
>JBIPNU010000549.1:0-2569 GCA_044370615.1 Burkholderiales bacterium | reverse complement strand
ACCGGAACCACCGCTTCGAGCTGCCCATCGCGGCGTGCAGCAGCAGCACGGTGTCCGGCTTCGTCCACGGGTCGGTGAAGTCGTCGAGATACCAGGCGATCCGGGTGCCGTCGGGGGCGACGTAGTGCTCCATCATGTGCTCCAGGCTGGGGACAGGGCGCGCGGGGTCGATCGACCCGGGCGCGGGGACAGGCCGATGTTCAGTAGGCGGATCGACCGCCGTCGGCGGGAATGGCCGCGCCGGTGATCATGCGCGATTCGTCCGAGGCGAGGAAGAGCGCGATGTTCGCGATGTCCTCGGGCTCGCCGATCCAGAACGGATAGGCGGAGATCTGCGCGGCGAGCCGCCCGGGGTCGTCGGCGCTGCCCGGCGGGCCGGTACGCGACAGGATGCGCGGGGTGTTGATCCGGCCCGAGCAGATCGCGTTCACGCGAATGCGATCGGCGGCATGGGTGGCCGCCAGCGCGCGGGTGAGCGACAGCACCGCGCCCTTGGCCGCGGCGTAGACATGGGCATGCTTCGCGCCGCGCAGCGCAGCGCCCGAGGACATGTTGACCACCGCACCGCCACCGGCCGCGACGATGCAGGGAATGACATGCCGGCAGCACAGCGCCGTGCCGCGCAGGTCGAGCGCCATCGTGCTGTCCCACACCGACATCGGAACATCGCATAGCGCTGCATCGTCGGTGCGCGAGCCACCCGCGCAGTTGTACAGCGTGTCGATGCGGCCGAAGCGGGCCATGCCTGCCGCCACGGCCTCGCGGACGCTGGCCTCGTCGCTCACGTCGGTGCGCACGCACAGCGCCTCGCCTCCCGCGGCCTGCACGGCCTCGGCCGTGGCGCGCCCCGAGTCCGCGTCGATCTCGGCGACGATCACCCGCGCGCCCTCGGCGGAGAAGCGCAACGCCGCGGCCCGTCCGATGCCCGAGCCTGCGCCGGTGATGAAGGCGGTCCTGCCCGCCAGTCGCTGCGTCATCGCCGGTCAGTCGACGCGGATCTTCGCGCGCTCGATCACGTCGATCCACCGCGCGATCATCTCGCGCATCTGCCGGGTGTGGTCCTGCGGGGAATTGGCGATCGGGATGAAGCCCTGGTCGGCCAGCCGGTCGGCCAGCGCGGGGTTCTTCATCGCGCCCACGAACGCGCGGTTGAGCGTGGCGATGGCCGCCGCGGGCGTGGCCGAGGGCGCGTACAGGCCCCAGAAGGTATCGACCTCGACGCCGGTCACGCCGAGTTCATCGAAGGTGGGTACCTCGCGCATCGCCGGGTTGCGGGCACGGCCGGTGACCGCGAGCGCGCGCAGCTTGCCCGCTTCGACGTGGGGGCGCGCGGTGCTGATGCCCGCGAACTGCATGTTCACGTGGCCGCCGAGCATGTCGGTCATCGCCGGGCCGGTTCCCTTGTAGGGGATGTGCACGATATCGACCTTCGCCACGAGCTTGAGCAGTTCGCCTGCGAGATGCGTCGAGGCGCCGAGCCCCCCCGATGCGTAGTTGAGCGTGCCCGGCTTCGCGCGCGCCAGCGCGAGCAGGTCGGGCAGCGTCTTCGCCGGTACCGAGGGGTGCACCACCAGCAGCACGGGCGCGGTGGCGAGCATCGACACCCCGGTGAGCGACTTGACCGTGTCGAAGGTCATCTTCGCGCCGAACAGGCCGGGGTTGACGGTGATCGCGCTGTCGGCGGCGAGCGCGGTGTACCCGTCGGGCGCGGACTTCACCACCATCTCGGTGCCGATCATCGAGGCACCCCCAGGACGGTTCTCGATCACCAGCGACTGGCCCAGGGTCGCCTGCACGGCAGGGGCGATGAGGCGGATCAGGTTGTCGGTACCGCCTCCGGGCGCGAAGGGCACCACCACCCGGACCGGACGGTCGGGGAAGGCAGGCGCCTGCGCCTGCGCAGCGGGCAGCGCGCCCAGCGAGAACACGCAGGCGAGTGCGGCGCGGATGGGCCTGGCGGCCCGTCGGCGATCGCCGGCAGAATAGGTACTGGCTGTGGCCTGCGCAATCGACATGCGAACCCCCGCGGTGATGATCCGGGGATGATAGTCGGTGCCCGAGCGCAGCGGCAACCGGCGCTGGGGGAGGAGCCGACCGGCGCCTCGAGGGATGGGTGCCACGCGCGCCAGGCCCCGTGCAGCGTACCGAACCCCGGTTCTGCAGGGGTCGAAGCCCCGGCTACGCGCCCCGTCGATCGGGCCGGACGCGCCCGGCGTCGCTCGGCGCCTCGCGCCCTGCTCGGCGACCGGGGCCGACTCCAGCCCCACGCGGAGGGGCCGCTGGAGTGAAATTGAGGAATCTTAAGTCCGAGTTTATAATTCTCAACCATGCGCTATGTTCGACGCCAGCTTGAACAACAGGTCCTGCAGGCCGCACGGCACTTCCCCGCCGTGGTGCTGACCGGTCCACGCCGCGCTGGCAAGACGCTGCTTCTGCGCCGGCTGTTCCCCAGGGCCAGCTACTTCCTGCTCGAGGACCCCGACGTGGTGGCAAGGCTGCGAGCCGATCCGCAGGGCTTCCTCGACGCCGTGCCGACGCCCGCGATCCTCGACGAGGTGCAGAACGTGCC
>JBIPNU010000550.1:0-2569 GCA_044370615.1 Burkholderiales bacterium | reverse complement strand
CAGGAAGCTTCGGAAGTCCGCGGGTGTGCCCGGCAGCGGCTCGCCGCCCACGTTGCGGATGCGCTCCGCCGTCTCGGGCGTCTGCAGCGAGCGCACCGCCTCCGCATTCAGGCGCGCGATCACCGGCGCCGGCGTGCCGCTGGGGACCATGATGCCGCCGAAGCCCACGGCCTCGAACACCACGCCTTCCTCGCGGAAGGTCGGGATGGCCGGCAGCGCGCTGGAGCGCTTCGCGCTGGCCATCGCCAGCCCGCGCACCTTCCCGGCCTGGATCTGGGCCATCGCGCCCGGGACGTTGCCGAACATCACGTCGGTCTGCCCGGAGATGAGCCCGCCGAGCGCCTGCGGGCTGCCGGGGTAGGGGATATGCGTGGCGGGGAAGCGGTTCTGGGTCCGGAACAGTTCCATCGCAAGGTGCTGCGGGCTGCCGATGCCCAGCGAGCCGTAGTTGAACCCGCCCGGGCGGCTGCGCGCCTGCTCCAGGAACTCCTTGAGCGAGGTGATCGGCGAGCGCGCGGAGACCAGCAGCACGTTGGGGAACTGCGCGTAGAGCGCCACCGGCGCGAAGTCGCGCTCGGTGTCGAACGGCAGCTTGGCGCGCAGGTTGAGGTGGAAGGCAAACGGGGTGCTCACGAACACCACCGTGTAGCCGTCGGCGGGCGCCTTCGCGGCCAGTTCGTAGGCGATGAGGCCGCTGGCACCCGGCCGGTTGTCATAGACGAGTGGCCGCCCGAGGCCATCGGCCATTCGCTCGCCCACCACCCGCGCGAGGATGTCGGACACGCCGCCTGCGGGGAAGTCGATGACCAGGCGGATCGGGCGGTTCGGGTAGGCCTGCGCGAGCGCGGCGGCGGCCGGGATCGCGAGCGCGATGCCCAGCGCGAGCAGGCCGCGCGCGGCGGATCGAAGGAAGACTGCGCGCATCGGGACGGTCTCCGGGGTCGGGGTTGATCCGCTAGCATGAACGCGTGCGCGGCGGCCGGCAAGCGGTGCGCGGCCGCTGTGCTACCGTGCCGGCGAGCGTCCGGACCCCGGGCGCGCCGGCTTCGGCCCCCGGATGCCGGGCCGTCCACGAGAGAGCGGACATGAGCGACATCGACAAGCAGCTGATCTTCCCGGAGGGCCTGTCCCAGCCGACCGGCGTGTGGACCACGGTCACCACGGCACGACCCGGGCGGCTGGTGTTCGTCTCCGGCCTGACCGCGAAGGATGCCTCCGGCGTGGTGATCGGCAAGGACGACATCCGCGCGCAGACCGTGCAGGTCTGCGAGAACCTGAAGCTCGCGATGGCCGCCGCCGGCGGGTCGCTGCGCGACATCATGCGGGTGGACGTGTTCATCCGCGACATGTCGCACTTCAAGGTGATCCACGAAGTACGCGGGCGCTACTTCGACGTCGAGCCGCCGGCCTCGACCATGGTGGCGGTGTCCGCGTTCACCCACCCCGACATGCTGATCGAGATCAACGCGATCGCGGTCCTGCCCTGAGAGACCCCAGGCGGAGCGCGGCGCCGGGACTGCCGGCGCGGCCGGCGACATCCCCGGGCACGCGCCCGGACCGCGCGCCCGGACGCCGGGCGCCTCCGACGGGGGGCGCGGCCTGCGCGTCGGCTGGCCCGAGGGCTGCCGGCGGGCCAGAGACCGGTGCGTCGCCCGTCCGCCGGCCCGGCAGGTATACTGCGTGTCCGCGGAGAGATGGCCGAGAGGTCGAAGGCGCTCCCCTGCTAAGGGAGTATACGGGCCAAAACCTGTATCGAGGGTTCGAATCCCTCTCTCTCCGCCAGTTCGCCTGTATACTCGGCGACACGCGCCTGTAGCTCAGTTGGATAGAGTACTTGGCTACGAACCAAGGGGTCGTGGGTTCAAATCCTGCCAGGCGCGCCAGTTCCCGCAGCCGGTCCGGCCCCAGGCCCGACCGGCTGTTCTTCTTCCAGCTCCCTTGCCGGCCGGCCGCGCGCTCGCCGGCCTGACCGCGACACCCCTGCGAACGTGCGTCTGACGGCCGAGGACCCGGTCGCCCGCGCGGCTGCGCACGGCCTCGCGCGGCCGCGCAGATGCCGCAGCGCCCCGGGGAACCGCGCCACGCGGCCGTCTCGGGGCGGCGAGCGCGCCGCGACGGCCCGCCGGGGGCGCCGGTCCGCGCCTCCTCCCGGCCACAGCACGAGGCCGGCACGCGGGGCCTGTCGGTGATAGCCTCGCGGCCGCAGGCGGCGTTTCGCCTCGCGCCCGTCCGAACCCCGAGTCCTCGCCACCCCGCCCACGCCATGCGCCACTACACGATCGCATCCATCCCCGGAGACGGCATCGGCAAGGAGGTCATCCCTGCCGGCGAGCGGGTGCTCGAGCATCTGGCCCGCGCCTGCGGGTTCACGCTCGAGTTCCGCCGCGTCGACTGGGGCAGCGACTACTACCGGGCGCACGGGGTCATGATGCCGGCCGACGGACTGGACGCGCTGCGCGGCGTGGATGCGATCTACTTCGGTGCGGTCGGGGCACCGGACATCCCCGACCACGTCACGCTCTGGGGGCTGCGGCTCGCGATCTGCCTGCCCTTCGACCAGTACGCGAAC
>JBIPNU010000548.1:0-2577 GCA_044370615.1 Burkholderiales bacterium | reverse complement strand
GTGGCCGCGGCGTATGCCTCGCGCGCTGGTTTCGGACGCGTGCGCGGCTGGGCCCGGGCGGCCACCTCAAATTCCCCCATCTGTGGCCGGGTCAAACTCCCCCACCCGGGTGACGGGACAGATGGACTTTAGTGTTCAGACAGAGCGTTTGCAATGCGGGCTGCAGCTTGCTTGAGGCGCCAGCTCTTGCCGTCGAATCGGAGCAGGTGGCCGTGATGCATCAGTCGGTCGATGAGCGGGGCGGCGATCACGACGTCGCCGAGGAGCTTGGGCCAGTCGTCGAGTCCGCGGTTGGAGGTGATGAGGGTCGAGGCCTTCTCGTGCCTGTTCATGAGTACGTCGGCCAGTTCGTCGGCGGCGCCGGCGGGCAGCCGTCGCAGGAACAGGTCGTCGATGATCAGCAGCTCTGCGGCGCGCAGCTGAGCTCGCAGTTTTCGCAGCGCGCCCAGTTCGCGGGCCTCGTGGATATCCTCGATGAGTTGATGGGCCTCGCGGTAGAGCACCTTGTAGCCGCGGTTGACGGCGGTGAGCGCGATGGCCTTGGCGATATGGCTCTTGCCAGTTCCGGGGCGGCCGATGAGCAGTGCGTCCTCGCGCGCGTCGATGAATTTCAGGGTGGCCAGTTCAAGGACTGCGCCGCGGGAGATGGTCGGGTTGTAGGCGAAGTCGAAGTCCTTGATGTCCTTGCGCTCGATGAGGCCGGAGAGGGCGTAGCGCCGATCGAGCAGTCGGGATCGGCGTCGGTCCAGTTCGTCCTGCACCAGCCAGGAGAAGGCTTCGATGAAGTCCATCTCATGGCTGGCTACGGCCAGCGCCCGCACCTGCAGGGTGGCACTCATGCCCGACAGGCGCAGGGCGCGCAGCGCTCGTTCGAGTTCAGTCATTGACATGGCCATCGGTCATCTCCAGGGTTTGGGTGCGGGAGTGGCGTTCCCAGAACGCCTGGTATTCGATGATCGGGCGGATGTGATCGCCGCTTTGTTCGAGACGGCTGGCCGTGTCGATCGGGGCGGTGGCGGCCGATCGCTCCAGTGCGCGCTTGACCGCGGCGTAGGAGAAGATCCGTGCATCGACGAGCCGGGCGCAGACGGCATCGATCTGGGCGCAGGGGTGATGGCGGGTCAGATTGGCCAGTCCGTAGAGGGCCCGCTGGCCGGGACGGCCCAGGCGGGCAAACAGCTCTCGGGCGAGCTGCGCGGTATGAGGTCCGATGCGCTCGGTCTTGGCCAGTATTCGCGCGCTCTCGCGCGACGGATTGAAGAGACGATCGGTACTGGCCATCGTGAAGGTGCCGCGGCGCGCGGCGATCTCGTGCCGGCGAAGCAGTTGGCCGGCGGCATCGAGGATCTCGATCGAGCGATCGAACACGCGCACCGTCACCGTGCTGTGCGGCGCTGCTGGCAGCGCCGCGTAATAGGCTGCATCGATCTGCACCAACCCCGCGTCATCGACGGTGCGCGTGGCTTGCCTGAAATAGCGGAAGGGCTCAGCTGGCAGCGCCCGCAGGTATGGCAGTTCCTCGCGGTACATCTCGAGCACCTGGCGCTTCTTTCGGCCGTGGATACGGGTAGCCGCCCAGCGCTCCTCCCAGTGGGCCAGCCAGGTGTTCTGCGCCTCGACCGAGTCGAACCTGCGCCCCTTGAGCGCTGTGGACTGCGTGTGCTGGATCGCGCTCTCCACCGTGCCCTTGCGGTTGGGGTCTCCTACTCGGCAGGTGTCGGCCACCACGCCGTAGTGCGTGAGCATCGCCGCGTACACCGGGTTCAGTTCCGGGGCGTACAGATCGGGGCGGATCACCCCTTCCTTCAGGTTGTCGAGCACGACGTAGGCGGGGCAACCGCCCAGCGCCCGGAAAGCTTCCTCGTGCAGGCGCGACCATGCCTCCTGGCTGCTCTTCCACACCGTCTTTCGGAAGCTCTTGCCGGAGAACTTCAGCGTCATCACGAACAGGTACGGGCGCCGGTACTTGCCCCCGCCCACGGCGGTGAGCGCGCCCTGCCCGTAGTCAACCTGCGCCTCCTCGCCGGGAAGGAACTCGAGCACGTCGAAGCGCTCGGGCTCGCGCTTGCGAATCGTGGCAACGAACCGCTTGACCGAGTTGTAGGCGTGGCCGAAGCCGTGCACCTCGACGAGGTCCTGGTAGATGCTCGTCGCATTACGACCGAGCACGACCTGGGCTTCAATCCACGCCCGGTACGGCTCGCAGGCCGAGGCTGCGGGCGAAGCCCCGCCCGCAGCCGGTGGCCGGGGTGGGGGAATTTGCGCCCTGGCCTCGGAAAAGCCGGTGGCCACCCCGGGGGAATTTGCCATCGCACGGGCATAGCTGCGAATGGTCTTGCGGTCCACGCCCGTGCGGCGCTCGATCTCGCGCTGGGGCGTACCCGTGCTCAGCAGGGTCTGGACGGTGATGCGTAGATGCGGCTTCAAGACGTTCACTCCATTCCCCCCCTCATGCGAGGGGGGCGAGGGTAACGTCCCGTCTTCAGCGCTCCGCGGCGAGTCAGCCGCGGCTAGCGGTGCTCAGGTGGGGGAATTTGGGGTGGCCACGGGTGGGGGAATTTGCGTGGCCGCCGGGGT
>JBIPNU010000547.1:0-2582 GCA_044370615.1 Burkholderiales bacterium | reverse complement strand
CAGGATCACCTGTTCGCCGGCCAGGCGCGGCAGGACCTGCACGCTGGAGCCCGTCTCGCGATAGTCGAGGCTGTCGATCACGCGGGTGACTCCGTCAGGTCCACGGATCGTCTGGCGCACCGGGACCGGCGCCGACTGACCGCTGCGGATCATCGCCGGCTGACCCTCGAGCACCTGGATCTGGTGCACGCCCTGGCCGCTGGCGTTCGCGCGACCGTCCTGCAGCCGCAGGTCCACGCTGGCCCCGCCAGCCCGTCCGAGCACCACCTGCCCCTGCGCGGTGGCGCCGCCTGCGCGAGCCTCCACCGAATCGTCGTGGCGGACGCTGATCAGCAGCCGGCGCGGCGCGGCATCGATGCGCTCGAGCACGGCGCGGATGTCGGCCTGCACCGCCGGCGGCGCTCTCACGACCAGCTGGTTCTGCAGGCCGCTCACCGTGCCTGGCGGCGGGACCAGCGGCCGGATCACCGGCAGCACCTGCTCGACCGACCGGTAGCGGAGCGTGTGCATCTCCAGTACCAGCGGCTGGCCGAACGCGGTGGTGGTCAGCCCGCACAGGACCGCCACCACCGCAAGCCGCCCCCGCCCGTACCACCGATCCGGGGCGCGACGGCGGACGCCGAGGGCCTCGGGCAGGCAGGATTCCTGCTTGGGCTCGCCGGACCCCTCGACCGATACAGGCCCGCTCGTTCGCCCGCGAGGACTCGCCGCGATGCACTCATTGATTGTCATTTATAAGACGCCAGTGTGGGTTCTGCCGGATCTGCCGGGACACGATCCCGCCGGCGTCTTCCATCGGACGCATGAGCGCGATCAAGGGGTCAGCCAGACGCTACAACGCGCCGGCCCGGTTGCCAATCCAGCCACGCCTGTGGCAACCTCCGGCCGCTTTCGTCCGGCCTGCCGCCGACCCCGCAACGGGTATCCGGTCCGGACGGCACCCGCCGGGTCCGCACGCCGGCGGTCGCGCCGCCCCGTACCCGCCTGCCAGGAACGCCTCGCATCATGACGCTCACCGCACGACTTGCCGCCGCCCTGCTGGTCCTTTCGACCGCCGCCCCGGCCATCGCCCAGGAGTCCCGCCCGGAAGGCGCGGGTTCGGAGGTCGCGCTCTTCGCCCAGAGCCTTGCCGACCGCGCGACCACCCTCGCCGACCGCGCCTCCTCGTTCGCCGACCGGGCCACGAACACGGCCCAGGAACTCGTGCTGTACTCCATGGGGCTCATCGGCATCCGCTACGTGTTCGGCGGACGCTCCCCGGAGACCGGCTTCGACTGCAGCGGCCTGGTGCGCTACGTCTTCGACCGCGTGACCGGCCGCTCGCTGCCGCACACGTCCTTCGAGATGGCCTCGCTCGGGACCCAGGTCGCGTTCGCCGACCTGCAGCCCGGAGACCTGGTGTTCTACAACACCCGCGGACGGCGCAACTCCCACGTCGGCATCTATGTCGGCGAGGGACGCTTCATCCACGCCCCCAGCCGGGGCGGACGGGTGCATATCGCCAACATGACCGAACGCTACTGGGTCACGCGATTCAACGGCGCGCGCCGGCTCACCGCGATCTGAACGGTCGACCAAGGGCACGCCCGCGCAGGTCGGCGGGCGAGCGGTCAGCCCAGGCGCTGGGTCGCCGCCTCGATGCGCCGGCGGATTTCCGGCAGCGCGGTGCGGGCGGCACGCTCGCCCTCGCCGATGGCGTACTGGCGGCTGTCGAAATCGGTCGGACCGACGCGTCCGACAGGGGGGCGGATCACCACGTCCGCCTCGCGCAGTGCCTGCGCCGCAATAGCCCGCCCCATGATCGAGAAGGTCTGCAGGATCACGTCGATCGAATCGCCGACGCGACCGGCCTCTGGCGGGCGGGAGATGTCCACCGCGATCACCACCTCGGCACCCAGCGAGCGGGCGGCGGCCACCGGGACCGGATGCGTGAGCCCGCCGTCGACCAGCGTGCGCCCGCCGACGGTCACCGGCTGGAACACCCCGGGTACCGCGCTTGACGCGCGAACCGCGAGGCCGGTGTCGCCGCTGCGGAAGGTCACTGCCTCGCCGCTGGCGAGGTCGGTCGCCACCGCGGCGAAGCGGATGCGCAGCCGCTCGATCGGCCGGTCCTGCACCGCGCGGTTCACGAACGCCTGCAGCCGCTCGCCCCGGATGAACCCACGGTCGGGCAGCGTGAGGTCACGCACCGAAGACTGCTCGAGCTGGCCGGCTATCCTGAGCAGGTCGGCGGAACTGTAGCCGGCCGCGTAGATCGCGCCCACCACCGCGCCGGCGGAGGTGCCGGCGATCACGTCGGGCACGATGCCCGCCTGCTCCAGGGCGCGGATCACGCCGACGTGCGCGAAGCCCCGCGCGGCGCCGCCGCCGAGCGCGAGACCGACCCGGGCCCTCGGCGCGCCGTCGATGGGCGGCACGCTGGCCGGTGTGGCGTGGGGCGGCGGCGCGGCAGGTCCGGGGCGCGGCGATGCGCATCCGGCCAGCAGCGCGGCGGCCGTGGCCGCGCCGCCCGCCAGCCAGCGGCGACGGGCGAGCGTCGGCCTGCCGAACGGGACACCGGGCACTGCGTCCTCGACCGGTTC
>JBIPNU010000546.1:0-2584 GCA_044370615.1 Burkholderiales bacterium | reverse complement strand
CAGGAAGCGGGCATGAAGATCGTCATGCGCGCCCTGGAAGAGCCGATGCGCCAGATCGCCAGCAACGCCGGCGACGAGGCCTCGGTGGTGGTGAACAAGGTCGTCGAGGGCAAGGGCAACTACGGCTACAACGCGGGCACCGGCCAGTACGGCGACATGGTCGAGATGGGCGTGCTCGATCCGACCAAGGTCACCCGTTGCGCGCTGCAGAACGCCGCTTCGGTGGCCGGCCTGATCCTCACCACCGACGCGATGGTCGCCGAGGCTCCGAAGGAGGAGTCGCACGCGGGCCACAGCCATGGTGGCGGCATGGGCGGCATGGGCGGGATGGACATGTAAGTCCCGCGGCCCGCGGCCCGCACGCCTGCGGTCGCGGGTTGTCCTGCCGGGGGGCTCACGCTCCCCGCGCGGTACCCCAGGGCCCCGCTTCGGCGGGGCCTTGCGCTTTTCGGCCGAGGCGCAAGGCTCCGGTTGACCGAGGGTGTCGCCACACCGTGCCCCGTATCGCCGCGCTCGCCGTCCCGCGGCGCCCGTGCGTCGTCCGGCGCGTGGACCGACGCGCCCCTGACGCGGCGAATCGCCGGACCCGCCTCTCAGACCTCGGGCAGGTCCGACATGCCTTCGGCGAAGAAGGCCTCCAGCGTCATCGGCGAGGCGATCAGGTCCTGTTCGCGCGCCCAGCGCAACTGGGCTTCGAGCGTGCAGCGGTTGGGGACGACACCGTAGGGCCAGAAGCGCTCGCCCATCAGTTCCCGGGTCTGGGCGAGATGCCCGGTGACCCAGGGCAGCATGGTCTTCGGCGCCTGCTCGACCGCGAGTTCCTCGAGGGTCAGGTCGCGTGCACGCGCGAAGGCCCGCACCAGCGCCATCGCCAGGCCGGGATGCTCGGCCAGCGTTGACCGGCGCACCACCATCACGTGCATGATCGGGAAGACGCCGGTGTCGCGCCAGAAGCGCTGCTCCTCCTCCCACCAGCGCGGGAACAGCCGGGTGACGCGCCGATGGTCGAAGGTTCGCGGGGGCGCGTAGGCGGTGAGCGCGTCGAGCCTGCCCTCGGCCAGCCGGTCGGCGAGCAGCTCGCCGCCCGCGGTGTCCACCGACCACCCGCCCGGCAGGGTGGGCAGCCGGATCGATGCACGCTCGGTGGCGTCGATGTCGCCCACCGTCCAGCGGATCGAGCGCAGGTCCACCCCGTAGTAGTCCGACAGCACGCCGCGCATCACCAGCGAGGCGGTGTTCGTGAACTCGCGCGTGCCCACCCGGCGACCCTCGAGCTGTTTCGGATGCTCGAGCCCGGCACCCGCGTGGACGAAGTAGCCGTGATGGCGGAATACCCGCGTGGGGAAGATCGGCAACGCGACGTAGGGCGAGCCCCCGCGCGCGGTGGCGATCAGGTAGTTGCAGAACGACAGTTCGGTGATGTCGAACTCGGCGGTCTCGAACGCGCGCGAGAACAGGCTCTCGAGCTCGCCCGAGGTCCAGTCGATCTCGAAGCCCTCGACGGCGACGCGCCCGTCGAGCAGGGGGCGGGTACGGTCGAACAGCCCGACCGCGCCGGCCAGGCGCGGGCGGGCCATCAACCCGCCCGCCGCTCGACCGGCGGCAGCACGGTCACGCCCACCATGCTGTCGCGCGTGACGAGCGCGGCGAGTGCCTCCTCGCCCATGCCTTCGCTGCCGGCCGGGCGCATCGGCACCACCAGGTAGCGCAGGTCGGCGGTGGAGTCGTGCACGCGCACCGCCACGGACTCGGGCAGTTCGGTGCCGAACTCGCGCAGCACCGCGCGCGGCTCGCGCACCAGGCGCGAGCGGTAGGCGCGGCTCTTGTACCAGGCCGGCGGCATGCCCAGCAGCATCCGCGGGTAGCAGGAGCACAGCGTGCAGACCACGACGTTGTGGACCTCGGGCGTGTTCTCGACCGCCGTGAGCTCGACCTCGAACACGTTCATGTCGAAGCCCAGCGATTCGCAGGCCGCCCGCGCGTCGCGCAGCAGCAGCGCCTTGAATTGCGGGTCCACCCACGCGCGCGCCACCACGCGCGCCCCGCCCTCGGGCGTGCGGCTGTCGTAGTTCTCCACCGCGCGGCGGATCTCGTCGGCGGTGAGCACGCCCTTCTCGATCAGCAGTTCGCGAACCGCGATCTCCAGCCGCCGGTAGTAGTCGAGCGTGTCGTCGTGGTCGGGCTGCGGCGCGTGGGGGTCGTGCGCCGCGTCGCCATGCACGTGGTCGTGGTGGTCGACGGGGCCGCCCCCCGGCCCATGGGAGTGTCCGGTATGCATGTCAGGCCTTTCGCAGCCAGTGCTCGTACAGGTCGACGTCGACGGTGTCCGCCGACGCGCCGGAATAGTCGGGCCACACCTCGCGCTGGACGAAGCGGACCCGGTACAGGTAGCGGCGCGGCTCGCCGCTGCGCCCGTAGGCGAGTTCCTCGGGGTTGCGGAAGGCGCCGACCACGCGCTCGATCACGCCGGTGCAGCCGCGCACGTACCACGGCGTCCGGATGTGGCCCGGCACGTCCACCCGCAGCACGTGGACCCTGTCTCCGGGCGCGTAGCGCGGGGCGAGCACGCCGGCGCAGGCCACCG
>JBIPNU010000545.1:0-2585 GCA_044370615.1 Burkholderiales bacterium | reverse complement strand
GCCGCCTGGCCGAGCGTCTCGAGCGCCTGGCGAGGCGGGCCGCGATCGAACCGGGGGAGATGGCGATCCTGCGCGGGGCGATTGCCGCGGTGCGTGCCCGCTTGCCGGGCGGACCGTATAAAGTTGACTAAAACGGTCGGGATTGTCTAGCATCCGGGTGCGCGTCCGGTGTTGCGGCCGCGCGGCAGGCGGCGACCGCCCGCCGGCACCGGCGACCCCGGGGCGACGGCGGCCGGGGACCGCGAGGCGCCGGCGCGCACGCCGACGCCGGGACGCCCGGTCCACCGGGCCCGATCGGGAGCACGGCGATGAGACTGACCACCAAGGGACGTTTCGCGGTGACCGCGATGATCGACCTCGGCCTGCGCTACGGAGGTCAGCCTGTCGCGCTCGCCGAGATCAGTGCGCGCCAGCGAATCTCGCTCTCCTACCTCGAGCAGCTGTTCGGCAAGCTGCGCCGCCATCGGCTGGTCGACAGCGTCCGCGGGCCGGGCGGGGGGTACAAGCTCTCGCGCCCCCTCGACCAGCTGTCGGTGGCCGACATCATCCTGGCGGTCGACGAGCCGATCGACGCCACCCAGTGCGGCGGCAAGGAGAACTGCCAGGGCGAGCACAAGTGCCTCACCCACGACCTCTGGGCCAACCTCAACGCGCACATCTACGACTACCTGCGCGCGATCTCGCTGCGCCAGCTGGTCGATGCCCAGCGCGATCGCCAGGGCGACACCCACGTGATCCGGCTTCGCGAACGCGGCCAGGCGCTCGCCCGCGACCTGGGCGCGGTGGCCGGACTGGGCTGAGGCGGGCATGGTCTACCTCGATCACAACGCGACCACGCCGCTCGAGCCCGACGTGCTCGAGGCGATGCTGCCCTTCCTCCGGGACCAGCACGGCAACGCCTCGAGTCGCCACGAGCTGGGCACGGTCGCGCGGCGCGCGGTCGAGCGCGCGCGCGAACAGGTGGCGGCTGCCGTCGGCGCGCTACCCGCGCAGGTGGTGTTCACCAGCGGTGGTACCGAAGCGAACAACCTGTTCGTGAAAGGGGCAGCCGGCATGCGCCGCGCGCAGCAGGTGGTGGTGGGTGCCGCGGAGCATCCCTGCGTGATCGAACCGGCGCGAGATCTCTCGCGAGCCGGCTGGACCGTGCGCGAACTCGCGGTCGACCCTCGCGGCGTCTACGATCTCGACGACCTTTCACGCGCGCTGGCGCAGCCCACCGGGCTGGTGTGCACGATGCTCGCGCACAACGAGACCGGCGTGCTGCAGCCGGTCGCGGCGATCGCGCAGCGCGCGCGGGCCGCGGGTGCCTGGGTGCACACCGACGCGGTGCAGGCCCTGGGCAAGATCCCGGTCGATTTCGCCGGGCTCGGCGTGCACGCGATGAGCCTGTCGGCGCACAAGCTCGGCGGTCCCAAGGGCGCGGGGGCGCTGGTGCTCGACAAGCGCATCGAACTGCGTCCGCTGCTGCATGGCGGTGGCCATGAATCCGGGATGCGCTCGGGCACCGAGAACGTGCCGGCGATCGTCGGCTTCGGAGCCGCCTGCGAGCGGGTGCAGTCGCGCATCGCGCTGCAGTCCACGCACTGTCGAGCGCTGCGCGATGACGTCGAGTCGCGCCTGCATGCGCTGGGCGCCGTCGTGTTCGGGGAGGGAGCGCCGCGACTGCCCAACACGACATTCTTCGCGATCGAGGGGCTGGACGGCGAGACGCTGGTGATCGAACTCGATCGGGTCGGCTACGGCGTGGCCAGCGGCTCGGCCTGCTCGAGCCACAGCACCGAGCCCTCGGCCACGTTGCTGGCCATGGGGGTCGATCCCTCGCTCGCGCGCTGCGCGGTGCGCGTGAGCCTTGGGCCGGAGACCACCGCGCAGCAGGTGGCGGGCTTCGGCGAGGCGCTCGCCGCGGTAGTGGCCCGCCTGCGCTCGCTCACCGCGATGGTGGCCTGAGCCGCGGCGACGCGGCCTCATTCGCATCGGAGACTTGCATATGGCGATTACCCTCACCGAGAACGCGGCGCGGCACATCCGCCGCCAGGTCGAGCGCGCCGGCGGCGTCGCGCTGCGCCTGGGCGTGAAGAAGGTCGGCTGCAACGGACTCGCCTACACCTTCGACATCGTCCGCGAGGCCGGCCCGCAGGACGAACGCTTCGAGTCGCACGAAGCCTGCGTGCTGATCGATCGCGAGCACCTGCCCTTCCTCGACGGCACCCGCGTCGACTTCGTGCGCAAGGGGCTCAACGAGAGCTTCCGGTTCGAGAACCCGAACGCGAAGAGCGAGTGCGGCTGCGGGGAGTCGTTCAACGTCTGAGCAAGCGCTGGACGCGGCGGGCAATTGTTGATCGTTCCGCTCGGGAATACGACAATCCCGAGCGTTTCACTCGGATTTATCCAACGGCGGATTCCATGAGCGCGGTGCTGCAGCAGCTGGTCAGCCAGCCTTACCAACACGGCTTCGTCACCGACATCGAGGCCGAGACCGCTCCGCGTGGCCTGAGCGAGGACGTGATCCGGCTGATCTCGGCCAAGAAGCAGGAACCCGAATGGCTGCTCGAGTTCCGGCTGCAGGCCTACCGTCACTGGCTGAC
>JBIPNU010000544.1:0-2586 GCA_044370615.1 Burkholderiales bacterium | reverse complement strand
AACCCACAGCTGCGGTTCCTGCGGGGCGTCGTCCTGGCCGACCGCCAGCGCGACGACGAGGCGATGGCGGCGTTCCGATCGCTTGTCCAGGACTTTCCCGAGCTGGCCGAGCCGCACAACAACCTCGCGGTGGTACACGCCCGCCGGGGCGAGTGGGACGCGGCGCGCCAGGCCCTGGAGCAGTCGATCCGCGCGGTGCCGAGCTATGCGCTCGCGCACGAGAACCTCGGCGACGTCCATCTGCAGCTTGCAGCCCTCGCCTACGAGCGGGCGGGACGGCTCGATCCGCGCAGCCCGTCGGCACGCGGCAAACTCGCGCTGTCGCGCGAACTCATCGGCCGGCTGCAGCCGGCGACCGAATCCAGCAACCCGCGCCCCGGCGCGAACACCCAGGCGAAACCTCAATGACCCACAGACTCCCGTTGATCGGTGCCCTGCTCGTCGCCCTCGCGCTGCCCGACGGCGCCGCAGCGCAGGGCGCACCCCAGGTGGTGATCCGAACCACTCAGGGCGAGATCGTCCTCGAGCTGTATCCGGACAAGGCCCCAGCCACGGTCGAGAACTTCCTGAAATACGTGGACGACAAGCACTACGACGGCACGGTGTTCCACCGGGTGATCGGCAACTTCATGATCCAGGGCGGCGGCTTCACCGCCGACATGAAGCAGAAGACCACCCGCGCGCCGATCAAGCTCGAGTCGCGCAACGGCCTTCGTAACGACGCCGGCTGGATCGCGATGGCACGCACGTCGGTACCGGACTCGGCCACGTCGCAGTTCTTCATCAACGTGGTCGACAACGCGATGCTGAACCATCCGCAGCCCGACGGGCATGGGTACGCGGTGTTCGGCAAGGTGATCCGCGGCATGGAAACCGTGAACGCGATCAAGGGGGTCAAGACCGGCTCCAGCGGCATGCATCGCGACGTGCCGCTCGAGCCGGTGGTGATCCAGTCGATCTCCCGGGTCGGGAAGTAGCGCGCGGGTCCGGTCGTGCTGTGCATCGGGCGCGCCGAGCCGGTCGCCTTCGCTTCCGACCTGCATCTGTCGGAGGAGGACCCGGCGACCGCGCAGCGCGTATTGAACGCGCTGGATACCCACGCCGGAGCGTTCGCACACCTGTTCCTGCTCGGGGACCTGTTCGAACTGTGGGTCGGCGACGACCGCCCCGACCCGCTCGCCGACGCCCTGGGCGAGCGCGTCCTGCGGCTCGCCCGCGCGGGTACCCGCGTGTGGGCGATGCACGGCAATCGCGACTTCCTGCTCGACGTCCCGGTGCCGGGCCGCGAGGGCCTCGGCTGGGCCCAGTCGCACGGCGCGACCCTGCTCGCCGACCCGTGTCCGATCGTCCTGCACGAGGAACCGGCGCTGCTGTCCCACGGCGACGCGCTGTGCATCGACGACCTCGAGTACCAGGCATGGCGGCGCACCTGTCGCGATCCGCAGTGGCAGCATGCGTTCCTGGCACGACCGCTCGCCCAGCGCCTGGCGATGGGCCGCGCGCTTCGACAGGAGAGCGACGCGGGCAAGCGCGACAAGCCCGAGGCGCTCACCGACGTGAACCCGGGCGAGGTCGACCGGGTGATGACCGCGAGCGGGGTGGCCCTGCTGGTGCACGGGCACACGCATCGCCCGGGCGAGCACCGGTGGTCGGCGGGTTCGCAGAGCCGCCGCCGGGTCGTGCTGACCGACTGGGATGCCGCCGCCGGTCGCGGTGCGCTGCTGCTGTGGGCGAACGGGCGCCCGCGGACGCTCGACTGACGAGCGCCTCAGCGTCCGATCGCGATCGGCGCGGGCAGAGGCAGGCCAGCCTCCCGCATCGCGTCGCGTGCGAGGTCGGGGCGATCGGTGATCAGGCCATCCACCCCCCAGCCGATGAGCCGGCGCATCGCAGCCGGATCGTTCACGGTCCAGGGGATGACCGGCAGCCCCAGCCGGTGTGACTGCTCGATGCGCGCCGGATCGAGGTCGGCCCAGTGCGGCGACCAGGCGGCCCCGCCGGCGTCGGCGACCGCGGCAGGTACCGAGCCGTGGCTCGCGACCCGACGGCCGGCGGTCCACGGCGACGGCTCGGGGTCGGCCGCCCGGATGGTGTCGAAGCCCGATTGCTCCGCGCTCAGGTACACCGTGCGCAACGCGGGGCGCAGGCGTTGCGCCTCGCGCAGGGTCCGCCAGTCGAACGACTGCACGGTGCACCGCTCGGTGAGCCCGTGCCGGGCGAGCAGCCCGACCAGGGACTCGGCGAATTCGCGCGGCTCGGGCGCCTCCGACGGAGCCAGCGGGGAGAGCTTGGTCTCGAGGTTGAAGCCGATCCGATCCGCGCCGAGCGCCGCGACCCGTGCGAACACCTGCTCGAGCGACGGGATTGGCTGCCCGTCGACCGGTCGCTGCTGCGGGAAGGCCTCGGCGTACCGCGAGCCCGGCCGCAGCCGGCCGACGTCGTAGGCCTGCAGCTCGTCGAACCGCAGCGTGAGCAGCGCGGGGCCGCGCGCCTCGAGCCAGCGTCCGTCCTGTCGGCGAGTGACATCCGGATTCAACGTCCGATCGTGGTGAACGACCAGCACTCGGTCCCGGCTCATGCCGAGGT
>JBIPNU010000541.1:0-2595 GCA_044370615.1 Burkholderiales bacterium | reverse complement strand
GCGCTGGGTTGATCGCGGCGGATCGATCCCCACCGGTGCCGCGCCCGGGCACCGCCCGTCGCGGCGGCAGTGCTGCGCAGGTCAGGCCGCAGGCTCGGCCAGCTCGTCGGCCGGGCGACGAGGCGCGGCTGCAG
The DNA here is from genome assembly GCA_044370615.1 of Burkholderiales bacterium. GTDB lineage: Bacteria > Pseudomonadota > Gammaproteobacteria > Burkholderiales > CAIKXV01 > CAIKXV01. Next base: position 2,461 of record JBIPNU010000541.1, on the reverse strand, counting down.
GCGGATGCGCCTCGTCGAAGACCAGTTCCACCCGCCCCTCGTCGTCGATACCCACGGTCACCCGACCGCCGTCCACCAGGCGCCCGAACAGCAGTTCGTCGGCGAGCGCCTTGCGGATGGTGTCCTGGATCAGGCGCGCCATCGGGCGAGCCCCCATCAGCGGGTCGAAGCCCTTCTCGGCGAGGTGGTCGCGCAGCGCCTGCGTGAAGGTGATGTCGACCTTCTTCTCGGCGAGCTGGCCCTCGAGCTGCATCAGGAACTTGTCGACGACCTTGAGGATGACCTCGCGCGACAGCGGCTCGAACGAGATGATCGCGTCGAGCCGGTTGCGGAACTCGGGCGTGAACAGCCGCTTGATGTCGGCCATCTCGTCGCCACCCTGCTTCGCGGTGGTGAAGCCGATCGCCGTGCGGTTGAGCGTCTCGGCGCCGGCGTTGGTGGTCATCACCAGCACGACGTTGCGGAAGTCCGCCTTGCGTCCGTTGTTGTCGGTGAGCGTGCCGTGGTCCATCACCTGCAGCAGGATGTTGAACACGTCGCCGTGCGCCTTCTCGATCTCGTCGAGCAGCACCACCGCGTAGGGGTGCTTGGTGACCGCCTCGGTGAGCAACCCGCCCTGGTCGAACCCGACGTAGCCGGGCGGCGCGCCGATCAGCCGCGACACGGAGTGGCGCTCCATGTACTCGGACATGTCGAAGCGGATCAGTTCCACCCCCATCGTGTAGGCGAGCTGGCGGGCAACCTCGGTCTTGCCCACCCCGGTGGGGCCGCTGAACAGGAAGCAGCCGATCGGCTTCTGCGGGTTGCCCAGTCCGGCACGGGCCATCTTGATGGCCGTGGCCAGCGCGTCGATCGCGCGATCCTGGCCGAACACGGTGGCGCGAAGGTCGCGGTCGAGGTTGCGCAGCGCGGTGCGGTCGTCCGAGGACACGTTTCGCGGGGGAATGCGCGCGATCTTGGCGACGATCTCCTCGATCTCGTGCTTGCCGATCACCTTGCGCTGGCGCGTGCGCGGGAGGATGCGTTGCGCCGCCCCCGCCTCGTCGATCACGTCGATCGCCTTGTCGGGCAGATGCCGGTCGTTGATGAAGCGCGCGGAGAGTTCGGCCGCGCTGGTGAGCGCCGCCGCGGTGTACTTCACGCCGTGGTGGGATTCGAAGCGGCTCTTCAGCCCGCGCAGGATCTCCACCGTCTCGCTCACGCTGGGCTCGGGCACGTCGATCTTCTGGAAGCGACGCGAGAGCGCGTGGTCCTTCTCGAACACCCCACGATACTCGGTGTAGGTGGTGGCCCCGATGCACTTCAACTGGCCAGCGGCGAGCGCGGGTTTGAGCAGGTTCGAGGCGTCCAGGGTGCCGCCCGAGGCGGCGCCCGCACCGATGAGCGTGTGGATCTCGTCGATGAACAGGATGGAGGTCGGGTTCTCGACGAGCTGCTTGAGCACCGCCTTCAGGCGCTGCTCGAAGTCACCCCGGTACTTGGTGCCGGCGAGCAGCGAACCCATGTCGAGCGAATAGACCTGCGACTTGCGCAGGATATCGGGCACCTCGCCCTCGACGATGCGACGCGCGAGTCCCTCGGCGATGGCCGTCTTGCCCACGCCCGCCTCGCCCACCAGCAGCGGGTTGTTCTTGCGCCGGCGGCAGAGCGTCTGGATCACCCGTTCGACCTCGCGCTCGCGACCGATCAGCGGATCGACCTTGCCGGCGAGCGCCATCTGGTTGAGGTTGACCGTGTAGGCCTCGAGCGCGCCGCCGCCCTGCTGCTCCTGCTCGGGTTCGGATTCGCCTTCGGTCTTCGCCGGCTGCGGCGCCTGCTGTGCCTTGCTGATGCCGTGGGAGATGAAGTTCACCACATCCAGCCGATTGACCCCTCGCTGGTGCAGGAAGTAGACGGCGTGGGAATCCTTCTCGCCGAAGATCGCGACCAGCACGTTGGCACCGGTGACCTCTTTCTTGCCGGAGGACTGCACATGCAGGATCGCGCGCTGGATGACCCGCTGGAAACCCAGCGTGGGCTGGGTATCGACGTTCTCGCCACTGACGACCGGCGTGTGCTCGGCGACGAACTCGACGAGCGCCTTGCGAAGGTCCTCGATGTCGACGACGCAGGCCTTGAGCACCTCCGAGGCCGAAGGGTTGTCGAGCAGCGCGAGCAGCAGATGCTCCACGGTAATGAACTCGTGGCGCTTCTGCCGGGCCTCCATGAAGGCCATGTGGAGGCTCACTTCAAGTTCCTGGGCGATCATCTAGTTCTCTTCCATCACGCACTGCAGCGGATGCTGGTGCTTGCGGGCAAAGGCAAGCACCTGCTCGACCTTCGACTCCGCCAGATCACGAGGATACACGCCGCACACGCCCATGCCCTCGTGGTGGACCTTCAGCATGACCTGGGTGGCGCGTTCCCGCGTCATCGCGAAGACGGACTGCAGGACGGCCACGACGAAATCCTTCGGGGTGTA
>JBIPNU010000540.1:0-2602 GCA_044370615.1 Burkholderiales bacterium | reverse complement strand
GGCGAAGGTGGGCACGTCGGGCATGCCGGGCCAGCGGCGATCGCCGGTCATGGCGAGCGGACGCAACTTGCCGCTGCCGGTGAAGCCGATCACCGTGCCCGGCTGCGCGAACATCATCGGCACCTGGCCGCCCACCACGTCGATGGTGGCCGGCCCTCCGCCCTTGTAGGGCACGTGCACCAGGTCGATGCCGGCCGCCACCTTGAACATTTCCGCGGCGAGGTGAATGGCCGTGCCGCTACCCGCCGAGGCGTAGGACATCGCGCCGGGCTTGCTGCGCGCGAGTGCGACGAGGTCCTTCACGCTCTTCACCGGCAGCGAGGGGTGCACCACCAGCACCGCCGGACCGGAGGCGACGAACATCACGGCCGTGAAGTCGCGGCGGGTATCGAAGGGCAGCCGGGCGTAGAGCGTGGGGTTGATGGTGAAGGCGGTGTCGAACAGCCCGACCGTGTAGCCATCCGGCGCAGCGCGCGCGACCGACTCCACCCCGATGTTGCCGCCAGCGCCACCGCGGTTCTCGATGGTGATGGGCTGGCCCAGCGCCTCGGCCCAGCGCGGCACGATGACGCGGGCGAGGTTGTCGGTGCTGCCTCCGGGCGGGAACGGCACCACCAGCCGGACCGGTCGAACCGGATAGCCGTCCTGGGCCATCACGGGGCCTGGGCCCGAGAGAACCGCGACCGCACCGGCCGCGACAGCGAACACGGATCGAGACGGGAACAAATTCATTGAACATCTCCCGGGAAGACGTGAACGGTGGCGTTGCGAACTCAATGCACGGCGGCGATTCACGGCCGCGATGCACGGCGGGCGCGACCCTTCGGCTGAGCTGATGCATCAGCAGCCCGACTACCGAACCATACACCGCTTGCACGAGGCCGTCGCGCCCGCAGGTTCGCGGTCCGCGCGAGGCGGAGCGGGCAAGGCCCCGGTGCCGAGTCAACTCGTCCAGGGATTCAGCACCCTCAGGTCCGGGTGCCGGAAGTCGCGCAGGTTCCGCGTGACCAGCGTGAGCCCGTGGGTCAACGCGGTCGCCGCGATCAGGCTGTCGATCGCAGGAACCGGCTGTCGGGTCTGCGCGAGCAGCCGCCCCCATCGGTCGGCCACCGCCGCATCGACCGACAGGATCCGCCGAGCGAAGTAGCGGGGGACTTCCGCGTCCAGCCAGTCGAGCAGGCGGCGCTTGCGCACACCCTCGGACAGGCCGGCGATGCCCTTGCGCAGTTCGCCGAGCGTCAGCACGGACAGGTACAGCGTGCTGGCGGGCCGATCCTCCATCCACCGGACGACGCCGGGATCCGGATCGCGTCGCCGGAGTTCGGACAGCACGTTCGTGTCGACGAGGTAGCTCAAAGAGGCGTGTCGCGAGGCAGGCTCGCGTCGCGTCCGAATTCGATGTCTTCGACGCCGTACAACGGAGAGCGACGCATGAACTCGACCAGCGACTCTCCTGCGCCCGTGAGTCGCTCGTACTCGGCCCGGGACACCACCACCGCCACCTCGCGTCCGTGCCAGGTGATCGCCTGCGGGCCGCCGTGTTCGGTTGCCCGCACCAGTTCGGAGAAGCGGGCTTTTGCCTCCTGGATCTGCCAGTTCTGCATGGGGCACCTATTCTGACCAGAAAGGACAGATTATAGTCGGTCTGCCTTCGATGGTCCACCGGCCGGTGCGTTTGCAACCGGCACAAACTCCCCCGACCGGGCCGCACCCGGCGCCACCGCTCGTTCGCCAACCACGAGGCAGCGCGCGACGCGGCCGGGTCACACATGTACAGCGCCGACGCAGGCTCGCACCGCCGCGGAATTCGACCGGCTCGCTTCCCCGAAGGCCGCGCCAGCCTCGCGTTCAACGGTCTCGTATTCCAGACGGGCATGCCCGCCTCGCATACGACGAGTTCGCTTGCCGAACAACCGCGCCGGTCTCACCATGGCGGCGTTCACCTTCACCGAACGGGACGCGCCTGATGACACGCGGACTTCCCGGCACCCTCGGCCGCCTGCTGCTCGCGACCGGGCTCGCCTTCGCGCTGGCCGGTTGCGGCCCGAGCCTGCTGCAGATGCGCGGCACGCTCACCGACTCTGCGGTGTGCTGCCAGCGGCTGTCCGAACTGCCCTACTCGACCCTGTCCCCGGGCGAATCCACGGTGCTCACGGTCGGACCGCCTGCCTACCGCTTCGAGGGTGGCAAGAGCTACTTCGCCGCCTACAGCGTGCCCACGCTCGCCGCCCCTGCGCGCCTGCAGGTGGAGAGCTACATGCAGGTGGCGATGGCCTCGCTGAGCGAGGAGGGTCAGTACATCTTCGCGCCCCAACTGCTGCTGCTCGATGAGCGGCATGCCCCGCTGCGCAGCCTGCCGCTGCGCATGCGCCGGATGGCCTATGTGCCGGTCACCGAGTTCGCCGTCACCGGCGGGCTGGGCTGGAAGTTCGTGCATGCGGTCGATCTCGAGCCCGGCGACGGCGTGCGGCACGTGGTGGTGCACACCACCGATGCGCTGATGGCGGGCTCCACGCCGATCGAGGCACCTGCCGCGCGAAAACCCATGCGGGCCGAGCACGGCCCGGTCGGGCGGCTGCGGGTTTCGCTGCAGCCGGTCGAG
>JBIPNU010000537.1:0-2607 GCA_044370615.1 Burkholderiales bacterium | reverse complement strand
GCCGAGCGTTTCGAGCCACTCGTCGAGCGACGCCGGACGCCGCCCGCGCAGCCGACGCCCGGGCATCAGCGCCGGCGCGAGTACGGCAAGGTCGATCCACCCGGCGAGGGACGGAGCGGGCAGGCCCGCCTCGCGGCTCGCGCGGAGCAGCATGCGGCGGTCGAAGTCGGCGTGATAGCCCACCGCCCATCGACCCCCGCACCAGTCCGAGAACGCGCGCAGCACCTGCTCGGGCGGCTCGCCGCTCGCCTGCAGTCCCGCGCCGATCCGGTGGATCAGGATGTCGGCGCCAACGGAGGGCTCGCGCTGGCGCAGCAGCGCATGGAAGCTGTCCGCGACGTCGAGCACGTTGTCGCGCACCGAGACTGCGCCGATGCTGAGCAGGCGGTCGCGGGCGAGGTCGAGGCCGCTGGTCTCGGTGTCGACGACCACCAGCTCGAAGCCCCCGGGACCCGGGGCCGGGGCGCGCAGCCAGGCGCGAAGGCGCGCGAGCCAGCCCGGGGCGTCGCTCACCGGTTCACACCTGCCAGTCGGCGGCCAGCGTCTGCTGCAGGCGCCGCGCCTGCAGCAGCGCCTCCTTGAGCACGCGGCGGTCGAACTCGTTGAGCGCGTCGGGGCGGACCGCGTTCGGTTCGCCCTCGACGCCGGCCGGATCGCCGAGCTGCATGCGCAGTCGCAGCTGCTGCAGGATCTGGAACGCGTCGATCGCGGCCTCGGCCTCTGCCTGCGGCAGGCCGCCAGCACCCGTGGCCGCGCGCAGACGGGCGACGGTCCCGGCCACCGTGGCGCCGCGGGCGAGCGCCATCACGCGCGCGGCATCGACGAACAGCCGGGTGCCGTGGAGCTTGAGATCAATGGCGGCGGGATCGCGACCGCGCCCGCTGCCGGCCAGTCCGCCGAACAGCCCGAGGGGGGGGCGGGTCTGCAGCGCGTTGCGCGCGAGCTGGTGCAGGAAGGCGGCACGCGTCGGCGCCTCGGTGCCGAGCCACGCGAGCAGCGGATCGGCCAGCTCCACGCGGCCGCCTACCGCGCGCAGGTCGAAGAACACGCTCGCGTGCAGCAGCGCTTCGGGCTGCGGATTGCGCAGCCAGTCGCCGAAGCGCGCGCGCCACTCCGGCGCGGCGAGACACCACTGCGGATTGCTCGCCATGATGCCGCCCCGGCACAGCGGGAACCCGCACGCGTCGAGCAGCGCGTTCACGCGCCCTGCCCACTCGACGAAGCGCTCGCGCGTGGCGGCGAGGGCGGCGTCGGAGATCTCCGGTGGCGGGACGAACAGCAGCCCGTTGTCCTGGTCGGTCGCGATCGTCTGCTCTGCGCGTCCCTCGCTGCCCAGCGCCAGCCATGCCCACGGCAGGGGCGGCGGTGGCTCGCTCGCGCTCACGAGGGCCAGCGCGCGGCGCACGAGGCGGTCGTTCAGTTCTGAGACCAGTGCGGTCAGCGGTTCGGCGACCACGCCCTGGGCCAGCAGGTGTCGCGCCAGCTGCCCGCTGTCCTTGGCCGCGGCGGCGAGCCCGGCACCGTCCCGCGCGGCGTCGATGCGGCTGGCGACGCGAAAGAAGGACAGCCGCTGCAGCGCGAACAGGTCGCGCTGCGACACCACGCCGGTGAGCCGCCCCTCGCGCGTGACCACCACATGGCGGATGCCGTGGCGGACCATGCACAGCACGGCCTCGCCGGCACTGGCGGCCTCGGGCAGGGCGATCACGCCCTCGGTCATGAGTGCCGACACCGGGACGCCGGCGTCGGCCAGCCGCCCGCGGGCGGCGCGATCGACGATATCGCGCTCGGTCAGGATGCCCAGCGGCCTGCCGTCGTGGTCGGCGACCACCATGCAGCCGATCCGCTCCCGGCTCATCGTGGCCAGCACTTCGCCCACCGGTGTCTGCGGAAGGCAGGCCACCGGCGAGCGGCCGATCAGTCGCTCGAGCGCCGTGGTCATCGACAACTCGGCGCTGGCCGCCTCGCCCAGCCTCGCCTGGAGCGTGGCGTTGGACAGCTCGAGCAGCCGGCGCAGACGGCGCGCGGCGAAGGCCTGCAGCTCGACACTGCCCCGGGCGACCTCGCGTACCGTGTGCGCATCGAGCTCGAGGCAGAACACGTCGCCGGCGGCACGGTAGGACGACGCGGCCGGTCGCTGCTCGAGGACGGCGGAGAGCGGGAACAGCTCACCGCCGTGCAGGTCCTCGGCCTCGGCGCCATCGCCCGGCGGCTGCCGCTGCACGGTGCCGCGCTGGATCACCCTCAGCACCGGCACCGGATCGCCGCCTGCGGCGAGGATGCGCTCGCCCGGTGCCCAGTAGGCGAGACGGGCGGTCTCGGCCAGCGCGTGCACCGCCGCGGCCTCCATCGAGGCGAACGGCGGGTGGCGCGCCAGGAAGGCGGACGTGGTCTCGGCCAGCCGGGCCCGCGCGGACACCACGACCCGCGTTCCTCAGCGGGCGTGACGCAGCTGCTCGAGGATGGCCGGGTTCTCCAGCGTCGAGACGTCCTGGGTGATCTCCTCGCCCTTGGCCAGCGACCGCAGCAGGCGGCGCATGATCTTCCCCGAGCGCGTCTTGGGCAGGTTGTCGCCGAAACGGATCTCGTCGGGCTTGGCGATCGGAC
>JBIPNU010000538.1:0-2607 GCA_044370615.1 Burkholderiales bacterium | reverse complement strand
CATCACCGGGACGCGATCGCACCAGGCATCGAACACCGGCATGGTCGCGTGCATCAGGCCGACGTTGGAGTGCAGCGCGGCGGCCATCATGCGATCGGTCACCTTCGCATAGCCCTGCGCGATGTGCACCGCATGCTCGTCATGCAGGCACAGCAGCATCTGCGGGGCCTTGTTGCCGAGGTAGTTGACGATGCTGTCGTGCAGCCCGCGGTAGCTCGCCCCGGGGTTGAGCGCGATGTAGGGCAGTTCGAGTCGACGCAGGGTCTCGGCGATCGCATCGGAACCCCAGCGCCGGTCACTGTCGGACGAGGGCACGGGAGTGTCGTGGACGATGCCATCGGGGGTCGTCACGGGCGGCTTCGGGTCGTTCATCCACTGTCTCCGGCCAGGCGTGGGAGGTACGCGCGCGGACGACGCCCGGCCTGCGCTGCGGGCCCGTCCGGAACTTGCCGGGGATTATAGGGACAAGCGCGGGAACCGTGCCTGCAGCCTGCTACCCTAGCGGCTTCCGGCGCGCACACGCGCCTACGTCACACGCGAGAGGCAGGCCCATGGATCTCGGCATACGCGGCGAGCACGCGCTCGTCATCGGCGCATCGGAAGGCATCGGGCTGGCCTCCGCGAGGGCGCTGCTCGACAACGGCGCACACGTGACCCTGGTCGCACGAGACCCCGAGCGACTCGCCCGCGCCGCAGGAGAACTCGAGGCTGCCACCGGTCGATCGGTGCAGCACGTGGCCGCCGACATCAATCGGCCGTACGACGCCGCCCGGCTCGCCGATCGCCTGCGCTCGGGCGAGGGTCCGGCTGGCGCGAGACTGGACATCCTCGTTTCGGCCGTGGGGGGCAGCCAGCGCGCGCTGTTCGAGGAACTCTCCGACGAGCAGTGGATGGCGAGCTACGAGTTCAACGTGCTCTCCGCGGTGCGGGCGATCCGCCTCGCGCTCCCGATGCTGCGCGAGGCGCGTACCGGCAGCATCGTGCTGCTGGGCGCGGCGGGCGCGCGCATGCCCTATCCGCACCAGGTGGTGTCGAACGTGAGCAAGGCCGGGCTGATCGCGCTGACCAAGACGCTCGCCGCGGAATTCGCGCAATGGGGCATCCGCGTCAATTCGGTCTCGCCCGGCCGTACCCGCACCGCGCTGTGGGCTCGCCGCGCCAACCACCTGGCCGCCGAGCGCGGCGTCGATCCCGAGACGGTCATCGAGGAGTTCTCGCGTGACATCCCGCTGCGCCGCTTCGCGCGGCCCGAGGAGGTCGCCTCGATGGTGGCGTTCCTGGCCTCGCACCAGGCGAGCTACATCACCGGCCAGTCGGTGCTGGTCGATGGCGGCATCGCGCGCGGCCTGCTCTGACCGGCCCTGCCCCCTCGACCGATGCGGTCCGCACCGCCCCTCACGCCCGCCCGGTTGCTCGCGGCGGTGCTGGTCGCGCTGGCTGCCGCCGCGCTGGTCGGCTGGGCTCTCGTCACGCTGGAGGCCGCGCGCTCCGGCGTGCGCATCGAACACGGCGTGCTCGCCAGTGGCGTTCCCTTCACGGTCTACCGCCCGGTGGCTGCAGGGTCGACGGATCGCCGCCCAGCCGTCGTGCTGGCGCACGGATTCGCAGGCTCGCAGCAGCTGATGCAGCCCGGAGCGCTGGCACTGGCGCGCGCCGGGATGGTTGCCCTCACCTTCGACTTCCCCGGGCACGGCCGCCACGGCAGGCCGTTGCCGGGCAGCCTGCGCGAGCACGACGCCCTGCTCGCCTCGCTGCTCGGTGCACTCGAGCAGGCCGCGGCCCACGCACGAGCGCTGCCGTTCGCCGATGGCCGCATCGCGGTGCTGGGCCACTCGATGGCGTCGGACCTCGTGCTGCGCCACGCACTCGCCCATCCGGACACCCTGGCCACGGTCGGCGTGTCGCTGGTGTACGGCGGCGCATCCGGGCAGGCCCCGGCCAACCTGCTGGCCATCTACGGCAGCCTGGAGCCCGATGCGCTCCAGGCCTTCGCGCGCCGACTCATCGCCGGCGACGCCGACCCCGCATCGGTCCGCCCCGGCACCACCTACGGCCGTTTCGAGGACGGAAGCGCGCGCCGCCTGGCGCTGGCCCGGGGGGCCGAGCACATCGGCGTGCTGTATTCGCCCGAGGCCCTGCGCGAGGCGCGCGAATGGCTCGCGGCGGCCTTCGCCGCCCGGCCGCTGCCCGCGCCCGTGCAACCGGCAGCAGGCGTCGATGCACCGGACGCCCCCGCCGGATCGCGCGCGGGGACCGCGCCTGCGCCGGAAACCCTGGACCATCCTCGCGCCGATCCTGCGCGAGCCGGCCCCGACCCGGTGCTGGCGCCCTACGGGCTGCCGCTGCTGGTGCTGCTCTCGGCGCTTGTCGCACTGGGCTGGCCGCTCGCGATCGCCGCCCGTGTCGTGCTGACCCCCACTGCCGGACGCCGGCGGTTCTTCGACGAACACGCACGGTCGAGCTTCGCCGACAGCGCTCGCTCCGCACGGGCACGGCGGCTGTGGTGGGTCGCCGCGCTTGCGCCCGCCCTGATCACCCCGCTGCTGCTGAAGGTCGGCCCCTCGGGCTTCGTGCCGGTGCTGGTGGCCGATCACCTGCTGCTGCACT
>JBIPNU010000292.1:0-4241 GCA_044370615.1 Burkholderiales bacterium | reverse complement strand
CAACTCGAGTACGACGGCACGCGGTTTCGCGGCTGGCAGACCCAGCCCGGCGGGTGCACGGTGCAGGATGCGCTGGAGGCGGCCCTCGCCCCGATCGCCGGGGAGGCCGTGCGTACCGTCTGCGCGGGGCGCACCGACGCGGGCGTGCACGCGCTGATGCAGGTGGTTCATTTCGACGCGCCCCAGGTCCGTCCGTTGCCCGCCTGGGTGCGCGGCGTCAACGCCCATCTGCCCGCCGCGGTGGCGATCGTCGCGGCCACGGAGGTGCCCGCGGACTTCCACGCGCGCCATGCCGCGCGCTCGCGCACCTACCGGTACCTGCTGGCGACCGATGCCGTGCGCCCGGCGCTCGCCACCGGTCGCGTCGGATGGCACCATCAGGCCCCGGCGCTGCCGCCGATGCGCGAGGCTCTCGGCGCGCTGCTCGGCGTGCACGACTTCAGCGCCTTCAGGTCGTCCGAGTGCCAGGCGCGGTCGCCGATCCGCCACCTGATGCACGCCGAGGTCCGGCAGGAAGGAGGGCTGGTCGTGTTCGAATTCACCGCCAATGGGTTCCTGCACCACATGGTGCGCAATCTCGTCGGCTGCCTGCTGAGGGTGGGCACCGGACGGGAATCCCCGGCGTGGATGGCGCAGCTGCTCGCCGGACGCGACCGAACCCGGGCGGCAGCCACGTTCTCGCCCAGCGGCCTCTACCTCTGGTCCGTGGATTATCCGGAGGCCTGCCGGCCTGCATTGCCCGGGCCGCGCACGCACGGGGTGATCACATGAGAAATGCCCGTACCCGGATCAAGATCTGCGGCCTGCGCACCCCGGACCAGGCGCGCATGGTGGCCGCGGCGGGCGCGGACGCGATCGGGCTGGTGTTCCACGCGCCCAGTCCCCGCCACGTGGGCATCGACGAGGCTGCGCGCATCGCGGCGGCCGTACCCGCGTTCGTCACGGTGGTGGGTCTGTTCGTCGATGCGCCGGTCGACTTCGTGCGAGAGGTCTGCCGGCAGGTGCCCCTCTCGCTGCTGCAGTTCCATGGCGACGAATCGATCGAGCACTGCATGCAGTTCGACAAACCTTTCGTGCGCGCGGTGCGGGTGAGGCCAGGGGTCGATTTGCTACAATGGCGCGAGTCGCTGGCTCCGCACCGGCTGCTGGTGCGCGGCCTGCTCGTCGACGCCTATGTCCCGGGTACGCCGGGGGGTACGGGCCGGTCCTTCGACTGGGGCCTGCTGCCCGAGGCGATGCGCGGCGAGATCATCCTGTCCGGCGGACTCGGGCCGGAAAACGTCCGCGAGGCGGTCGGGCGGATCCGGCCATGGGCGGTGGACGTGTCGAGCGGGGTCGAGCGCAGTCCCGGGGTCAAGGACCCGGCGCGGGTGGCGCGGTTCATTGAGGAGGTTCGCCTTGCAGATGTATGACCTGCCCGACGAGCGTGGGCATTTCGGCCCCTACGGCGGCGTGTTCGTCGCCGAGACGCTGATGCACGCGCTCGAGGAACTCAACGAGCACTACCTGCGCTATCGCAACGACCCGGAGTTCATGGCCGAACTCGCCTGGGAGTTGCGTCACTATGTCGGTCGCCCGAGCCCGATCTATCACGCGAAGCGCTGGTCGGCGCATTTCGGCGGCGCGCAGGTGTACCTGAAGCGCGAAGACCTCAACCACACCGGCGCGCACAAGATCAACAACACCATGGGCCAGGCCTTGCTCGCGCGGCGCATCGGCAAGCCGCGGGTGATCGCCGAGACCGGTGCGGGACAGCACGGCGTGGCCACCGCCACCGTGGCTGCGCGCTACGGCCTGAAGTGCACGGTCTACATGGGCTCGGAGGACGTGAAGCGCCAGTCGCCGAACGTCTACCGCATGAAGCTGCTCGGCGCCGAGGTGGTGCCGGTGGAGAGCGGCTCCAGGACCCTGAAGGACGCCCTCAACGAGGCGATGCGCGACTGGGTGACCAACGTCGCGGACACCTTCTACATCATCGGATCGGTTGCCGGTCCCCACCCCTACCCGATGCTGGTCCGGGACTTCAACGCGGTCGTCGGCCGGGAGTGCCGCGAGCAGATGCAGGAACTCGTCGGGCGCCAGCCGGATGCCTGCATCGCCTGCGTCGGCGGGGGCTCGAACGCGATGGGCATGTTCCACCCGTACATCGACGTGCCGGGCGTGCGCCTGATCGGCGTCGAGGCCGGAGGCGATGGCGTGTCCACCGGCCGCCATGCGGCGCCGCTGTCGGCGGGGCGCCCCGGCGTCCTGCACGGTACCCGCACCTACCTGATGCAGGACGAGGATGGCCAGATCCTCGACACCCACTCGGTGTCGGCGGGCCTCGATTACCCGGGCGTCGGTCCCGAGCATTCGTGGCTCAAGGACTGCGGTCGGGCCGAGTATGTCGCGATCGACGACACGGCCGCGCTGCAGGCCTTCCACGACCTGTGCCACCTCGAGGGCATCATCCCGGCGCTCGAGTCCGCGCACGCGCTCGCGCAGGCGGCGCGCATGGCGCCCACGATGCGCTCCGACCAGATCATCCTGGTCAACCTCTCCGGTCGGGGCGACAAGGATCTCAACACCGTGGCCCGCCTCGCGGGCATCACGATCTGAGCGGGCTGCCATGTCGCGCATCCAGGGCAGGTTCCAGGAACTGGCGGCGGCCGGACGTCGAGGTCTGATTCCGTACATCACCGCGGGCGACCCATCGCTCGAAGTCACGCTCGCGCTCATGCACGAACTCGCGGCGGCCGGGGCCGACGTGATCGAACTGGGCGTCCCGTTCTCCGATCCCCAGGCCGACGGGCCGACGATCCAGCGTGCCTCCGAGCGCGCGCTGCGCGGCGGCACCCGGTTGCGTGCCATCCTCGACGTGGTGGAGACTTTCCGCAGGACGGACGCCCGCACGCCGGTGGTACTGATGGGCTACGCCAATCCGGTCGAGGCGATGGGCTACGAGGCTTTCGCTGCCCGAGCCGCATCCGCCGGCGTCGACGGCGTGCTGCTGGTCGACCTGCCGCCCGAGGAGTCGCGAGGCTTCGTCGACCAGCTGGCCGCACGCGGCCTCGACCCGATCTACCTGCTCTCGCCGACCACCACGGATGCGCGTATCGCGGAGATCGCGCGGCTCGCGCGCGGCTACGTCTACTACGTCTCCCTCACCGGGGTGACCGGCGCGCGGCACCTGCAGACCGCGGATGTCGCCTCGCGCATGGCACTGCTGCGCCGGCATCTCGACATTCCGGTGGGCGTGGGCTTCGGCATCCGCGACGCCGCCAGCGCGCGCGCGATCGCCGAGGTGGCCGATGCGGTGGTCATCGGCAGCCGGATCGTCGAGGAGATCGAATCCTCGCCGCCCGGCGAGGAAGCGCGCCGGGTCGGCGCTTTCGTGCGATCGATCCGCGCGGCGATCGACACGGTCGGTGGCGGTGCCTGAACCCGGCTGCGTCGCGGTCGGGGCAAGGAGGATGCGATGAGCTGGCTCCAGAAGCTGTTGCCGCCCAAGATCAAGCGCGAGGGAAGCTCCGCGCGCAAGTCGGTGCCCGAGGGGCTGTGGATCAAGTGCACCGCCTGCGAGGCCACGCTGTATCGCAGCGATCTCGATGCGAATGCCCAGGTCTGCCCGCACTGCGGCCATCACGGCCGCATCGGCGCGCGCGAACGCATCGACCTGCTGCTCGATCCTGAAGGCCGCTACGAAATCGGCGCGGAGGTGCGACCGGTCGACAGCCTGCGCTTTCGCGACACCCGCAAGTACACCGACCGCCTGTCGGCCGCGGCGCGCGACACCGGCGAGGACGATGCGCTGGTGGTGATGCAGGGCACGCTCGCCGGCTTGCCGGTGGTGATGGCCGCGTTCGAGTTCCGCTTCCTGGGGGGCTCGATGGGTTCGGTCGTCGGCGAGCGCTTTGCGCGGGGCGCGCGGGCAGCCGCCGAGCAGGGCTGTGCGTTCGTCTGCGTCGCCGCCTCGGGTGGGGCGCGCATGCAGGAAGGCGTGCTGTCGCTGCTGCAGATGGCCAAGTGCTGCGCGGCGCTCACGCTGCTGGCCGATCGCCGGTTGCCCTTCGTGTCGGTGGTCACCGATCCCACCATGGGCGGGGTATCCGCGAGCTTCGCGATGATCGGCGATGTGGTGATCGCCGAGCCGGGCGCTCTGGTCGGTTTTGCCGGGCCGCGCGTGATCGAGCAGACCGTGCGCGAGAAGCTGCCCGACGGCTTCCAGCGGGCGGAGTTCCTGCTCGAGCACGGCGCGATCG
>JBIPNU010000171.1:0-5726 GCA_044370615.1 Burkholderiales bacterium | reverse complement strand
CTGGCCCTGCTGATGCGTCAGCCCGCCCCGGCCGTGGCGTGAGCGTGCGGCGGGCGCGGCAGTCCATGGTGGCACCCGGGTGGGCATGACGCCTGCGCCGGACGAGTCCCGGCGCGATCTCGACGGCTGGCTGCAGTACATCAGCGCACAGCACCCGGTGAGCATCGAGCTCACCCTCGAGCGCGCGCGCGCGGTGGCCGAACGCCTGCGCCTGGCACCCGTGGTGCCGGTGATCACCGTCGGCGGCACCAACGGCAAGGGGTCGACCTGCGCGATGCTGGAGGCGATCCTCGATCGCGCGGGCTATCGGACCGGGCTCTACACGTCGCCCCACCTGCTGCGCTACAACGAACGGGTGCGCATCGGGCGGCGCGAGGTCGACGACGAGTCGCTCTGCCGGGCCTTCGCGGCGGTGGAGGCCGCGCGCGGCGAGGTCGGCCTCACCTACTTCGAGTTCGGCACGCTCGCGGCGCTGTGGCTCATGCGCGAGGCCGCGGTCGAGGTGATGATCCTCGAGGTCGGCATGGGCGGGCGGCTGGATGCGGTGAACCTCGTCGATGCCGATGTCGCGGTGGTCACCAGCGTCGATCTCGACCACATGGCCTATCTGGGGGACACCCGCGGGCAGATCGGCTTCGAGAAGGCCGGGATCTTCCGTCCGGATCGTCCGGCGGTGTGCGGCGATGCCGACCCGCCGGAGACGCTGCTTGCACACGCGCGGGCGATCGGTGCGCGACTGCAGGTCGCGGGCGCGGATTTCGCGGCGCAGGACGAGGGAAACGGGCAGTGGCGATACCGAAGCCCGGGTCGCGCCCGCTACGGGCTGCCGTTCCCGGCGCTGCGGGGCGACTACCAGCTCGGCAACGCGGCGGCGGCGATCGCCGCGCTCGACGCGGTCGCCGGGCGGCTGCCGGTGAGTGCGCAGGCCTTGCGCACCGGGTTGCTCACCGCGGACATTCCCGGCCGCTTCCAGGTGCTGCCCGGCCGGCCGACGGTGATCCTGGACGTCGCGCACAACCCGCATGCCGCGCGAGTCCTCGCGCGCAGTCTGGCGCGCCTGCCCGCCGACGGCGGGCGCACGCTCGCCGTGTTCTCGATGCTGGGCGACAAGGATATCGAGGGCGTCGTGCGGGAGGTACGGGGGGGCATCGACGCGTGGTATCTCGCGCCGATCCGCGACGAGCGCGCCGCGCCGCTCGCGCGGCTGCGCGAGGCGCTGACGCGGGCGGCCGCACTCGATCCGACCTTCGAGTTCGATGCGCTGGGCGCGGCGTGGCGGGCGGCGAGGGAGGCCGCGCGCGACAGTGATAGGATCGTCGTGTTCGGCTCCTTCCACACGGTCGCCGAGGTGCTGGCCGGGATCCGGTCGAGCGCGGGCGCCTGAGCGGCCCGCCGGACGATCCACCCGCGCCGACTCGACACCCCATGGCCCGCAGCCTCTCCGACGAAGAACTCCAGCTCCGGCGCCGCGCCCGTCGCCGCCTGATCGGCGCGGTGGTGCTCACCACCGCGGTGGTGGTGCTCCTGCCGATGGTGCTCGACAGCGAGCCGCGCCCGATCGGCGAGGACATCGCCGTCCAGATCCCATCCCCAGGGGCCGGTTCGTATGCCCCGCGCCCGGCGCCGGCGACCCGCGGCGCCGGATCGACGGAATCGCCGGCGATTGCGCCCTCGGAGACCGCGAAGCCCGGGGCCGCCAGGGCCGGTGCGCCCGGGGCTGCCCCGGCGCCTGCGACCGGTGCAGAGGCGCCCGCCTCCTCGCCTGCCAGGCCGGCGCGTGCACAGTCCGCGCTCGAATCGCCCGGGGCGCCGCCGTCCGCGCCAGCCGGCAGCCCGTCCGGTCCGTCCCCGGCCCCGCCGAAGGCGCCCGCGGTTGCCAGAGGCGCGCCGGCGGCCGCCCCGGGCGATGCAGCGCTGCTCGCCGGGACGCAGCCGGCGGGGGCGACAGCGTCGCGGGCGGACGAGCCCCCGGCTCGGCCGCGTGCCGACCCGGCGCAGGCCGCCGCCGACCCGTCCGCGACCGGCTCGGCCGACAAGGCGGACAAGGCGGACAAGGCGGACAAGGCGGACAAGGCGGACAAGGCGAAACCGCGGCCCGAGACCTTCGTGATCCAGCTCGGCGCGTTTTCCGAGGCCTCACGCGCGAAGGATCGCCACGCCCTGCTGCAGAAGGCCGGCGTCCGGTCGTATACCGAAGTCATCAAGACGCCGACCGGCGACAAGACCCGCGTGCGCGCGGGTCCGTTTCCCACCCGCGAGGCGGCCGACCAGGTCAACGAGAAGCTCAAGGCCCTGGGCATCGCCGACGGCGTGGTGGTGACGCGCCGATACTGAACGGCGTGCAAGCCAGCGGAGCGCGCGGCCGATGACGGCGTTCGACTATGCCGTGCTGGCCGTGATGGGCTTCTCCGCGCTGATGGCCGTGGTGCGCGGCTTCGTGCGCGAGGTGCTGTCGCTCGCGTCCTGGGCGGTGGCGATCACCGCCGGATGGTGGCTGTCGGGGCGGGTGGCGGCAATGCTGCCGCTGTCGATCCCGGGCGAGAGCCTGCGGCTGCTGGCGGCCTTCGTGCTGGTGGCGGGCCTGGCCCTGCTCGGCATGGTGCTGCTGTCGCTCGCGCTGGTCGAACTGGTGCGAGCGGTCGGCCTCGGGTTCGCCGACCGGGTGCTCGGGCTCGCGTTCGGCCTGGCGCGTGGCGTGCTGGTGGTGGTCACGCTGGTGCTGCTCGCCGGGCTCACCCGCCTGCCCGAGCATCCCGCATGGCGCGACGCGATGCTCTCGCCTCCGCTGGAGGTGCTGGCGATCGCGGTCAAACCCTGGCTGCCGACCGAGATCGCGCGCCGCATCCGCTACGATGCGACGCGGCAGGTGGTCTATACTCCGCCGGCGCGACCGTAGCGGTGGACGCGTGATCCGGGGGCGTGCCGAAGGCCGCGCCCGCATCGCCGGCGCCGAGGGAGACGGCGCGAGAGCACGGCCAGGGGGGACGCAGCGTGTGTGGCATCGTCGGAATGGTGGCCCGCAGCCCGGTCAACCAGGAGCTGTACGACGGCATGCTCCTGCTGCAGCACCGCGGGCAGGACGCCGCCGGGCTGGTGACGGCCGAGGGCAGCACCTTCCACATGCACAAGGGGCCCGGGCTGGTGCGCGATGTCTTCCGCACGCGCAACATGCGCGCGCTGCAAGGCAACCTCGGCATCGCCCATGTCCGCTATCCCACCGCGGGTTCGGCCTGGTCCTCGGCCGAGGCGCAGCCGTTCTACGTGAACTCGCCGTTCGGCATCGTGCTCGGCCACAACGGCAATCTCACCAACTCCGAGCAGCTCAAGCGCGAGCTGTTCCGCGACGATCTGCGGCATGTCAACACCGACTCCGATTCGGAGGTGCTGCTCAACGTGCTGGCGCATGAACTCGCGCGCCACAGCAAGGGCTTTCACCTCGATCCGGAGACGCTGTTCCAGGCGGTCGCGGCGGTACACCGGCGGGTGCGTGGCGCCTATGCCGTGGTGGCGCTGGTGGCGGGCGCGGGGCTGCTCGCCTTCCGCGATCCGTACGGCATCCGGCCGCTGGTGATCGGCGCCCGCGAGACCGACGAGGGCACCGACTACATGATCGCCTCGGAGACCGTCGCGCTCGATGCGCTGGGCTTCTCTCCGCTGCGCGACGTCGCCCCCGGAGAGGCGGTATTCATCGACGAGTCGGGCGCCTTCCGCAGCCAGCAGTGCGCCGAGTCGCCGGTGCTCGCCCCCTGCATCTTCGAGTTCGTCTACCTGGCGCGCCCCGACTCGGTGATCGACGGCATCTCGGTCTACGACACCCGGCTGCGCATGGGCGAGAGCCTCGCGCGGCGCATCGAGCGCGAACACCCCGGGCTCGAGGTCGACGTCGTGATGCCGATCCCGGACTCGGCGCGCCCGGCTGCGATGCAGCTCGCCAAGCACCTGAACCTGTCCTATCGCGAGGGGTTCATCAAGAACCGCTACATCGGCCGCACCTTCATCATGCCGGGGCAGGCGGTGCGACGGAAGTCGGTCCGGCAGAAGCTCAACGCGCTCGCGGCCGAGTTCAGGGGCAAGAGCGTGCTGATCGTCGACGACTCGATCGTGCGCGGCACCACCAGCCAGGAGATCGTGCAGATGGCGCGCGAGGCCGGCGCTCGCCAGGTGCACTTCGCCTCGGCCGCGCCGCCAGTGCGCTACCCGAACGTCTACGGCATCGACATGCCCACGCGCTCGGAGCTGATTGCCTCGCACCGGTCGGTCGAGGAGATCGCGCGCGAGATCGGATGCGACCGGCTGATCTACCAGGACCTCGCCGACCTGGTCGAGGACGTTCGCGCCGCGAATCCGGCCATCGCCCGCTTCGAGACCTCCTGCTTCGACGGGCAGTACATCACCGGCGATGTGACCCCCGAGTACCTCGACGGGCTGGAGGCTGGGAGAAACGACACCGCTGCGCGCGAACGGCGCGAGTCGAGCACCCAGCTCGACCTCAACCTCGAGACGGCCGAGTAGCGCGATGACCGGTACGGGGCCAGGCGCGTCGGGCAGCGAACGTGCCCGCGCCATCCTCGGACGCTGCCTGGTGGTCGAAGGCCATCGCGACGTCTACGAGCAGGTATACCGCACGTCGCTGGGCGAGCCCGACCCGCTGAACGCAGCCATCGTGCCGCGGCTGCTGCGCGACGGCATCGACCTGTCGGTCTACGCGATCGGCGGCGACTCGTACGCGCATACCCAGAACACCGGGCGCTATCTCGAGACGACGCTGGAGAACATCGACCAGCTGCTGCAGGCGGCCGCGGCGCGCGATTGCCGCTTCTCGCTCGTGCTCGCCCGCGAGGACCTGCCGCAGGCGGTCGAGCCCGGGCACCTGCGCATCCTGCTGCATCTGGAGGGGGGGCGGCCGCTGCAGGGTGGCATCGCGCAGTTGCGCAACCTGCACCGGCTGGGCGTGCGTTCGATGCAGCCCACCTGGAACCTGCGCAACGAGCTGGGCGACGGGGTCTGGGAGAACCGCACGAAGGGCGGTCTCACCCGGTTCGGGGTCGAGGTCATCGCCGAGATGAATCGTCTCGGCATGGTGGTCGATCTCTCGCACATGAACCGCGAGGGCTTCTACCAGGTGCTGGAGGTGGCGCGTGCCCCGGTCATCGTCAGCCACGCGAATGCCTGCGGCGTCTACGACCACGTGCGCAACCTCGACGACGCGCAGATGAAGGCGATCGCCGGGCAAGGCGGGCTGGTGGGCATCCTCGCGCTGCCCTTCACCGTGGCCGGCCGCGAATCGTCGATCGAGCACATGCTGCGGCACATCGACTACATGGCGGCGCTGATCGGCGTGCAGCACATCGCGCTGGGCATGGACTTCGTGAAGTACGATGGTCCGCGCAGCCTGCGCGACGGCCACGACCCGCGCGCCGAGCCGCCGGTGGTGCGCGGTTTCGAGGAGATCGAGGACCTGCCCAACCTCATCGACGGCCTGCTCGCGCACGGCTGGTCCGATGCGGACGTGGCCGCCATCCTCGGCGGCAACTACCTGCGGGTGCTGTCGACGATCCTGCCCGGTCGCGACGGCTGAGGCGGCTGCGCGCGGTCGGGGCCGACGGTGGCCCGGGGCCTGCGCGGCAGGCCTGCAGTCCGGGCCGAGCGCCTCCGGCATGCCGCCATGCCATGGCCCGCGCGTCCGTTCGTGGTGCGCGCCCCGTGCCGCGTCGGGGATCGAACCG
>JBIPNU010000535.1:0-2613 GCA_044370615.1 Burkholderiales bacterium | reverse complement strand
CGCGCGCGCGCGAGCGCGAGCCAGGCCGGGACATCGCGTCCCGCCGCGAGCCTGTCGAGCGTCGCGAACGCCGCGCGCCCGATGGCCGGCGTCAGGGCCACGCCGCCCAGCAGCAGCATCAGCACCGCGGCATAGCCCGCCAGCGGCAGCCCGTCGCGCGGCGGCAACACGCAGAGGAGCGCGGCCGCAGCCAGCAGCCCGAGTCCCGGGAGCACGCGCGCGGGCGATTGCTGTTCGGCCGCGTCCTGCGGTTGCGCGCGCAGCGCGCCGGCGAGCGGTGCGCGCGCGGCCGTGAGCACCGGCAGCAGCGCGCCGGCGACCGCCGCCGCGATGCCGAGCAGGCCGAAGAGCGCGAGCCCGCCCGGGTCGACCGACAGTTCGGGTGCGATCCCCGGAAAGAAACCGCCGCCGAGATCCCCGCCGAAGCGCGCGATCGCCGCGGCAGCCGCAGCCACGCCCAGCGCGCAGCCGAGCAGGCTGCCCAGCAGGCCCAGCGCGGCCGCCTCGGCGAGCAGCAGCCGTGCGAGGGTCGCGCGCGTGGCGCCCAGCGTGCGCAGCAGCGCGAGTTGCGCGCGCCGGCGATGCACCGACAGCGACTGCGTCGAGTACACGAGGAAGGCACCGGTGAACAGCGCCACCAGCGCGAGCACGTTGAGGTTCACCCGGTAGGCGAGCGAGAGGTTGGACGTGCGTCGGCCGGCGTCCTGCGCGGTGGCGATTTCCACGCCCGCCGGCAGCGCGTCGGCGAGTGCGCGCCGGGCCCGCGACTCGTCCACGCCCTGCGCGAGCTTGACGTCGATCCGGTGCAGGACACCCAGCCGGTCGAACTGCCATTGGGCCGCGCCGATGTCCATCGCGGCGACCCGCTGGCCGGCCGGCACGCCCGGCAGGGTGCCTGCCACCCGCAGCCAGCGCAGTCGGTCGCCCACGCGCAGCCCGAGATGCTCGCCGACCGCGGTGTCCAGTTCCGCGAGCGCGGCGGGCGAGAGGAACACGGCGTCCGCACCCAGCAGGTCGGCGAGCGTGTCGCGCGCGGACGCCTGGGGCCCCGACTCGCCGCCGGCCAGCGGGATCAGCCGGGTGTTGAGCCGCGCCATCCGGAACAGGTCGATGCCCAGCACGCGCAGCATCCGCCGCTGCGGATACGCCTCGCCGGAGGACTCGGATGCATCGGCTGCCGGTGCCGCGCGCGCGCGGCGTTCGACCCGCGCATTGACGTCGACCACCGGCGATGCGGCCGCCACTTCGGGCAGGCGTGCGATGCGTGGCCACGCCGTTTCGTCGAAGCCGTCGCGGCCCGCGTGCAGTTCGTAGTCGGCCTCTCCGATCAGGAACTGCACCGCGCCGCTGAACTCGTCGAGCGCGGTCCGGTTGATCAGGTAGATCGCGAGCCCCATGCCGACGCCGATGGCGATCGCGAGCACCACGGCGAGCGCGCGACCGGGCGCGGAGGTCATCCCCGACACGACCACCGCGATCAGCGGATCGACCCGTGCGAGTCTCATCCGGTCGCGGTCGTGGCGTCGGCCCGTGGCGGCTCGACGCGCAGGCCGCGCTCGGTGAGCCGCAACGGCCGGTCGGCGTTCGCCGCGGCGGTTGCCGAGTGGGTGACCATCACGCAGGCGGCAGCATGCTCGCGGGTGCGCTCGCGCAGCAGTCGCAGCACCGTGCCCGCCGATTCCGGATCGAGGTTGCCGGTCGGCTCGTCGGCGAGCACCAGGGAGGGGCGATGCACCAGCGCCCGGGCGAGGGCGACACGCTGCGATTCCCCACCCGAGAGCACGCTGACCGGGTCCGTGCCCCGGCCGGCGAGGCCGACCTCGCCCAGGGTGTCGGTCGCGCGCGCCATCGCCTCGCGGGTCGCGTGCCCGGCGAGCCGCAGGGGCAGCGCGACGTTCTGCTGCACCGTGAGGTGCGGCAGCAGGTGGAAGGCCTGGAAAACGAAGCCGATGCGTTCGCGACGCAGGCGGGCGGCCGCCGGCTCGTCGAGCGCCGCGAGGTCCTCGCCCATGATCCTCACCTGCCCCTCGTCGGCGCGGTCGAGACCCGCCATCAGGTTGAGCAGGGTCGACTTGCCGCAGCCCGATTCGCCGATCACCGCGACCAGCATGCCGGGCTCGACCGTGAGGTCGACCCCGGAGAAGAGCGTTCGCGGCCGGGCGGCGCCGACGCGCTTGCCGACCCGGACGAGTTCGAGCAGGGCGGACACGGGATGGGCAGGCGAAGTCGTCGTGGCAGGAGGGCGAAGCGCAGGGTAGCAGAGCGGGCGGCCACGGGTACGCGCACGGCGTCTCGCCGGCCGCCTCCGGACTGCCGGTCACGCCCGCGCGCGCCGGGGGGGCAGTGGATGGCTCGCCGCGCGCGCGAGCCGCGGCCGGGCCGCGCGAAGCGGGCGATCGCGTGCCCGCGCGGGCGTCGTGCGCGATGCGCGCCCCTGCGCGCCCGGGCTGCGCGCAGGGGCGCGCTGGCGACGATCCCGCCCTGCCGGGCCCGGGTGCCGCACGCGGGCGAGCCGGGCGCAGCCTGCCCGGTGCAAGCCGGACGGCCGGGCCGGCTACCGCGGGCGCACGTTCGGCGCAGGGACACGCCCGCCGGCCCGGACGGGCGCGGGTT
>JBIPNU010000043.1:0-10007 GCA_044370615.1 Burkholderiales bacterium | reverse complement strand
GGTTCGGGCCACCCCAGATGCCGATCACGATGAACATCGGGATCAGCGTCGCCTCGAAGAAAACGTAGAACAGCACGGCGTCCATGGCCGAGAACACGCCGTTCATCAGGCCGGACATCAGCAGGAAGGCGGCCATGTACTGGGCCACCCGCCGCTCGATGACTCGCCATCCGGCCAGCACCACCAGCACGGTGGTGAAGGCGTTGAGCAGGATCAGCAGCAGCGAGATGCCGTCGATGCCGAGGTGGTAGTTGATGTTGAATGCCGGCACCCAGGGCGAGAGCTCGATGAACTGGAACGCGCCGGACCGCGTATCGAACCCGGTCCACAACGGGACGGTGACGGCCAGCCCGGCGAGCGCGCCGGCGAGCGCGAGCGCGCGCGCGAGCGCGGCGCGACGGTCGTCGCCGGTGGCGAGCACGACCAGTGCCGACAGGATCGGCACCCAGATGGCCAGGGACAGCAGCGGCTGACTACTCATCGTGTGCAGGTTCCGGGGTGCGAGACAGGGTCAGAGTCCGACGCGGCTGCGGGCGAGCCACAGCACCAGCAGACCCAGCACCCCGATCAGCATCGTGAAGGCGTAGGTGTACAGATAACCGGACTGCAGCCGCCGCGACAGGCGCGCCGCCTGCCCGACCAGCCATGCCGAGCCATTGACCATCAGGCCGTCGATCAGCCGGACGTCCCCGACACGCCACAGGAAGCGCCCGAGCGAGCGTGAGCCGTCGCGAAACACGTACGCATAGATCTCGTCGATCCAGTATTTCGCGGCGAGCACCGAATAGAGGCTCGACAGGCGGGCGCCAATCCGCGCGGGCAGGTCGGGCCGGTGCAGGTACAGGTACCAGGCGAGGGCGACGCCGGCCAGCGCGAGCCAGAACGGGGCGGTGGCGAAGCCGTGCAGCGCCATCGACAGCGGGTCGTGCAGGTGCTCGCGCAGGTGGGCCATCGCGCCGTGGGCGGGATCGACGAAGATCGCCCCGTCGAAGAATCGACCGAGCACCATCGGCTCCAGCGCGATCCAGCCGATCACCACCGAGGGTACCGCCAGCGCCACCAGGGGCAGCGTCACCACCCAGGGCGACTCGTGGGGCTTCGCGTCGTGGCCATGCCCGTGGTCGTCGTGGGCATGCGCGTCGGGCGGCTGCAGGTGACGGCGCTCCTCGCCGTGGAACACGAGGAAATACATCCGGAACGAATAGAAGGCGGTGACGAACACCCCGGCGATCACCGCGAAGGTCGCGAAGCCCGCGCCAGCCACCTGCGCCTCGCTGACCGCCACGATGATCGAATCCTTCGAATAGAAGCCCGAGAGGAACGGGGTCCCGATGAGCGCGAGCGATCCGATCAGCGAGGTGATCCAGGTGATCGGCATGTACCGCCGCACGCCCCCCATCCAGCGGATGTCCTGGTTGTGGTGCATGCCGATGATCACCGAGCCGGCGGCCAGGAACAGCAGCGCCTTGAAGAACGCGTGGGTCATCAGGTGGAAGATCGCCACCGAGTAGGCGGAAGCGCCCAGCGCGACCGTCATGTAGCCGAGCTGCGAGAGCGTGGAGTAGGCGACGACGCGCTTGATGTCGTTCTGCACGATCCCCAGCAGTCCCATGAACAGCGCGGTGATCGCGCCGGTGACCAGGACCACGGACAGCGCGGTGTCGGAGAGCTCGAACAGGGGGGACATCCGCGCGACCATGAAGATGCCCGCCGTCACCATCGTGGCCGCATGGATCAGCGCCGAGATCGGGGTCGGGCCTTCCATCGAGTCGGGCAGCCAGACGTGCAGCGGAAACTGCGCCGACTTGCCCATCGCGCCCACGAACAGCAGGATGCAGGTCACGGTGATCAGCGACCACTCGACGCCGGGGACAAGCGAGATCGTGGCCTCGCGCAGCTGTGGCGCGCGCTCGAACACCGCCTGGTAGTCCAGCGTGCCGAACCAGGCGAGCACCAGGCCGATGCCCAGCAGGAAGCCGAAGTCGCCGACCCGGTTGACCAGGAAGGCCTTCAGGTTGGCGTAGATGGCGGTCGGACGCTTGAACCAGAAGCCGATCAGCAGGTAGGAGACCAGGCCGACCGCCTCCCAGCCGAAGAACAGCTGCAGGAAGTTGTTGCTCATCACCAGCATCAGCATCGCGAAGGTGAAGAGCGAGATGTAGGCGAAGAAGCGCTGGTAGCCGGGATCGTCGTGCATGTAGCCGATGGTGTAGACGTGGACCATCAGCGACACCGAGGTGACGACCAGCATCATTACCGCGGTCAGCGGGTCGATAAGGAAGCCCACCTCCAGCCGTTGAAGGTGTTGCCCTCCAGCACGTCGAGGAAGACGACCACGGAGGCAATCAGCGAGATCGCGACGCCGGCGATGGTGACGGTGTGCGCACCGGCTCGGCCGACCTGGCGTCCGAACAGGCCGGCGATCAGCGCCCCGGCCAGCGGCGCCAGCGCCGCGACCAGGTAGACGGTCTGCATGCTCATCGGCAGGACTCCCGCCCGCCCGGGGTTCGCGGCAGGTTCATCCCTTCAGGCTCCCGAGATCGTCGACGTGGATCGTGCGCAGGTTCCGGAACAGCGCGACCAGGATCGCCAGCCCGATCGCCGACTCGGCCGCCGCGACCGTCAGGATGAAGAACACGAATACCTGGCCGGCGATGTCCTGCAGGTAGTAGCTGAAGGCGATGAAGTTCAGGTTGACCGCGAGCAGGTTCAGTTCGATCGCCATGAGCAGGATGATCACGTTCTTCCGGTTGAGGAAGATGCCCAGCACGCTGATCGCGAACAGCGCCGCGCCGAGGATCAGATAGTGTGAAAGCGGCACCACGGCGCTCGTTCCTTTCGGGCTCGGGGGGTTGCGGACGGCTGCACCGGCTTTCTCCGGGGGCTCAGGCCGAGGGCGGCGGCTCGCCGCCACCTTCGCCGCGCGGGGCGCGCAGGTCGACCAGTCGCACGCGATCCTCGCGGCGGGCGCGCACCTGGTCGGCGGGATCGATGTAGCGGGCGTTCTTGCGCGCACGCAGGGTAAGCGCGATCGCCGCCACGATCGCCACCAGCAGGATCACCGCGGCCAGCTCGAACGGATACACGTAGTCGGTGTAGAGGACCTGGCCGATCTCGCGCGTGTTGCTGCGCGCGGCGTCCTCGGGCATGGGCGTGCGCACCGCAAGCCCGAACCAGGGGCCGGCCAGCGTGGTCGCCATGATGCCCAGCAGCACCAGCGCGAGGGGCAGCGCGAGCGGCAGCATCCGCCAGAACCCTTCGCGCATCCGGTCGATGTTGATGTCGAGCATCATGATCACGAACAGGAACAGGACCATCACCGCCCCGACATAGACCAGGATCAGGGTGATCGCGAGGAACTCGGCGTGCAGCAGCAGCCACAGGCCCGACGCCGAGGCGAAGGACAGCACGAGGAACAGGGCGGCATGCACCGGGTTGCGGGCGGTGACCACCCGCAGCGCCGACAGCAGCAGGATCGCACCCAGCGTGTAGAAGACGATCTCCGGGAAGCTCATCGCCGAATGCCTCCGCGGACGGCGAGGCGCAGCGTGCCGGTTTCAGCGGTAGTTCGCATCGGCCATCCTGTCGCGCGCGATCTGCTCCTCGTAGCGATCGCCGATCGCGAGCAGCATCTCTTTCGTGTACACCAGGTCACCGCGCTTCTCGCCGTGATACTCGAAGATGCGCGTCTCGACGATCGAGTCGACCGGGCAGGACTCCTCGCACAGCCCGCAGAAGATGCACTTGGTGAGGTCGATGTCGTAGCGGGTCGTGCGCCGCGTGCCGTCGTCACGAACGTCCGACTCGATGGTGATCGCCATCGCCGGGCACACCGCCTCGCACAGCTTGCAGGCGATGCAGCGCTCCTCGCCGTTCGGATAGCGGCGAAGCGCGTGCAGCCCCCGGAAGCGCGGACTCTGCGGGGTCTTCTCCTCGGGATACTGCACGGTGATCTTGCGCGCGAACAGGTTGCGCCCGGTCAGCGCCATGCCGCGCAGCAGCTCGAGCAGGAGGAAGGCTCGGAAGAAATCCCTGATGCGACTTACCATGAGACGCTCCGGGGAAGGCCTGGGGAGACGACGTTCATCGCGGGTTCAGAACCACCAGGAGAAGGGGGGCCAGTCGCGCACCGGGTCCTGCAGCGCAAGCCCGAGCACGACGATCCATACCAGCGTGACCGGGATGAATACCTTCCACCCCAGCCGCATGATCTGGTCGTAGCGGTAGCGCGGGAAGGTCGCCCTCAGCCACAGGAAGCAGAACAGCAGGAAGGCGATCTTGGCGAGCAGCCAGTGCAGTCCCGGCCCGAACAGCAACCCGATCACCGGCACCGCGGCAAGCGCGTCGATCTGCACCGGCGGCAGCCAGCCGCCGAGGAACATGATCGAGGCGAGCGCCGAGATCAGGATCATGTTCGCGTACTCGGCGAGGAAGAAGACCGCGAACGCCGTGCCGGAGTACTCGACATGGAATCCGGCCACGATTTCCGACTCTCCCTCGGCCACGTCGAACGGCGCCCGGTTGGTTTCGGCCACGCCCGCGATGAAGTAGACGAGGAACAGCGGCAGCAGCGGGATCAGGTTCCACGACCACAAGCCGGATCCAGCCTGCGCGGCGACGATATCGGTCAGGTTGAGGCTCGCCGACACCATCAGCACCCCCACCAGGGCGAAGCCCATCGCGATCTCGTAGGAAACGATCTGGGCGGCCGAGCGCATCGCGCCCAGGAACGCGTACTTGGAGTTCGACGCCCAGCCGGCGACGATGATCCCGTACACGCCCATCGAGGTGAGCGCGAGCACGTAGAGCAGGCTCGCGTCGATGTCGGCGAGCACCAGCTCCGGGGAGAACGGCAGCACCGCCCAGGCCGCGAGCGCGGGCATGATCGCGAGCGTGGGCGCGGCCAGGAACAGCACCCGGTTCGCGCCGGTCGGAACCACGATCTCCTTGAAGATCAGCTTGAAGACGTCGGCGAAGGGCTGCGCCAGCCCTGCCGTCCAGCCCAGCCCGAAGGCCGACACCCGGTTCGGCCCGATGCGCAGCTGCATGAAACCGATCACCTTGCGCTCGGCGAGCGTGAGGAAAGCCACGCACAAGGTGATCGGGATCACGATCGCGAGAATCTTCGCGAGCGTCCAGATGACCGGCCAGGCCGGGCCGAACAGGGATTCGAGCGCGGTCATCGTTTCAGCCCACCGTCGCCGCGGCCGCGGGCGAAGCCGCCGCGATCCGTTCCACCACCAGCGTGCCGAACGCCGGACCCAGCGCGAGGGTCTGCGGCGTGCCCGATGGCACCATCACGCAGCCGTGGGCGAGGCGCGGATCGCGCAGCGCCGGCAGCACCACGCCCTCGCCGGCGCCTGCTGCGCGCACACGGACCCGGTCTCCGGGGACGAGCGCGAGCCGGGCCCAGACATCGGCGGCCAGCGCCGCCTCGGGTGGCCCCGCATCGCGCGTGGCCTGCAGGGCAGCCGCCCGGCGAGCCAGCGCATCCGCATCGTGGATGCGCACCGGGCCGATGCGTTCGATGGTGTCGGTGGGCACCGGCGCAGCCGCGTCGAGGTCGATGCGGGACCAGGCTTCGGGGCGCAGCGTCGAGTCGCAACCGGCCAGCGGCTGCGCATCGAGATCGAGTCCCGCGCGCACCGCCTCCGCCGATTCCTGGTCGAATCCGGACAGACCCAGCAGGTTGCCGAGCACGCGCAGCACCTTCCAGCCCGGACGGGTGTCGCCCAGCGGCCGGACCACCGCCGTGAAACGCTGCGCGCGGCCCTCGGCGTTGACGAAGGTACCGGCGGTCTCGGAGAACGGCGCCACCGGCAGGATCACGTGCGCGTAGTCGAGGGCGCCGTGCTCGAACGGCGACATCGCCACCACGAACCGGGCCTGACGCAAGGCCGCGAGCGCTGCCGCGCCATCGGCGCAATCGAGTTCGGGCTCGACACCGAGCAGCAGGTAGGCGCGACGCGGCGACTCGAACATCCGCCGCGCATCGAGCCCGCCCGCGCCCGGCTCGGCACCGGCGATCGCCGCGCCCACGCTGTTCGCCGCCATGCCGGTGCGTCCGACCTGCGCCCCGCACACCTCGGCGAGCGCGGTGGCGAGCAGTTCGAGTTCGGCGAAGCGCGGATGCTGCTCGGCGAGGTTGCCGAGCCAGATCACGGCGCGGGTGGCCGCCAGCAGGTCGTCGGCGACGCGTTGCGCGTCCGCGCTCACCTCGACACGGTCCAGCGCCGGACCCAGCGCGGCCGGCAGCCGCTCCGGGCGCGCGTGCGCGGCCGCCTTGAGCACCTGCGCGAGCGCATTGACCATCTCCGCCGGGCGGACGACCGTCTCGCTGGCCAGCGGGAGCATCGCATCCTGCGCGAACGGATGGATGAGGTGCACGCGAGTGCCGCGCTTCGCGGCCTGGCGCAGGCGCTGGGCGAGCAGCGGATGGTCCTTGCGCAGCACGCTTCCCACCACCAGCACGCGGTCGGCCGCGCCGATCCCGGCGATCGGAACGCCGAGCCACGGCACGCCTGCTCGCAACCCGTCCAGGCGGAAATCACGCTGGCGCAGGCGGTGGTCGATGTTCTCGCTGCCCAGTCCGCGCACCAGCGCGGCGAGCAGGCGCAGTTCCTCGAGCGTCTGGTGCGCGGTCGCCAGCGCGCCGATGGAGGCCGGACCGTGCTCGCGCACCACCTCGCGCAGGCCCGCGGCCACCCGCTCCAGCGCCTCCGGCCAGTCGGCCTCGCGCCACTGGCCGCCCTCCTCGCGCACCAGCGGTCGCGCGAGCCGCTGCTCGCAGTTGAGCGCTTCGTACGAATAACGGTCCTTGTCCGAGATCCAGCACTCGTTGACCGCGTCGTTCTCCCAGGGCACGACCCGCATCACCCGGTTGCCCTTCACCTGGGCCACCAGGTTGGCGCCAAGGCTGCAGTGCGGGCTCACCGAACGCCTGCGCGACAGCTCCCACGTGCGGGCGGTGTAGCGAAACGGCTTCGAGGTGAGCGCCCCTACCGGGCACACGTCGATCATGTTGCCGGAGAGTTCGGAGTCGACCGTGCGCGCGACGAAGGGCATGATCTCCGAGTACTCGCCGCGGCCCGCCATGCCCAGTTCCATCACCCCGGCGATCTCCTGGCCGAAGCGCACGCAACGCGTGCAGTGGATGCAGCGCGTCATGTCGGTGGAGATCAGCGGCCCGAGATCCTTGTTCGGGACGACGCGCTTGGCCTCGTCGAAGCGGGAACTGCTCGAGCCGTAGCCGACGGCGAGATCCTGCAACTGGCACTCCCCGCCCTGGTCGCAGATCGGGCAGTCGAGCGGATGGTTGATCAGCAGGAACTCCATCACGCCCTTCTGCGCGGTGACCGCCTTGGGCGAGTGGGTCCACACCTTCATGCCCTCGGCCACCGGCGTCGCGCAGGCGGGCAGTGGCTTGGGCGCCTTCTCGACCTCGACCAGGCACATGCGGCAGTTCGCCGCGATCGTGAGCTTCGGGTGATAGCAGAAGTGCGGCACGAACACGCCCAGCGCGTTGGCCGCCTCCATCACCGTGGCGCCATCTCGCACCTCCACTGGCTTGCCGTCGATTTCGAGTTTCGCCATGTCGGGTCTGTCGCGTGAGTCTGGTCGATGCCGCAGCGGTGCCGCCGGCTCAGAGGTAGGGCGCCACCAGGCAGCGCCCGTGGTCGATGTGATGCTGGAACTCCTCGCGGAACGCCTTCACGAAGGCGCGTACCGGCATCGCCGCCGCATCCCCCAGCGCACAGATGGTCCGCCCCTGGATGTTGTCCGCGAGGTTGAGCAGCAGGTCGAGGTCCTCCTGGCGGCCGCGCCCGTGCTCGATGCGGTCGACCACCCGCCACAGCCAGCCGGTACCCTCGCGGCAGGGCGTGCACTGGCCGCAGGACTCCTCGTAGTAGAAATAGGACAGCCGCAGCAGGCAGCGCACCATGCACCGGGTCTCGTCCATCACGATCACCGCGCCCGACCCGAGGAAGGACCCGGCCTTCTGGATCGAGTCGTAATCCATGTCGAGCGCCATCATGGTCTCGGCCGGCAGCACCGGCATCGACGAGCCGCCCGGGATCACCGCCTTCAGCCGACGTCCGCCACGCACGCCGCCGGCCATCTCCAGCAGCTTCGCGAACGGCGTCCCCAGCCGGATCTCGTAGTTGCCGGGCCGCTCGACGTCACCCGACACCGAGAAGATCTTGGTGCCGCCGTTGTTGGGCTTGCCCAGCTCGAGGAAGGCGGTGCCACCGTGGTTGATGATCCAGGGCACCGCGGCGAAGGTCTCGGTGTTGTTGATGGTGGTGGGCTTGCCGTAGAGGCCGAAGGTGGCCGGGAACGGCGGCTTGAAGCGCGGCTGGCCCTTCTTGCCCTCCAGCGACTCGAGCAGCGCGGTCTCCTCGCCGCAGATGTAGGCACCGTAGCCGTGGTGCGCGTGCAACTGGAAGGAGAACGGGCTTCCCAGGATGTTTTCGCCCAGGTAGCCGGCGGCCCGCGCCTCCTCGAGCGCCTCCTCGAAGCGCCGGTAGGCCTCCCAGATCTCGCCGTGGATGTAGTTGTAGCCCACCGAGATCCCCATCGCGTAGGCGCCGATGGCCATGCCTTCGATCAGGATGTGCGGGTTGTAGCGGAGGATGTCCCGGTCCTTGAACGTACCCGGTTCGCCCTCGTCGGAGTTGCAGACAAGGTAGCGCTGGCCGGTGTAGTTCTTCGGCATGAAGCTCCACTTGAGCCCCGTCGGGAAGCCCGCGCCTCCGCGTCCGCGCAGGCCGGACGCCTTCAGTTCGGCGATCACCTGTTCGGGGGCGATGCCTTCGGCGAGGATGCGCCGCAGCGCGCGGTAGCCGCCGCGCGCCTCGTAGTCGGCGAGCCGCCAGTTCAGGCCGTCCAGCCCGCCGAGGATGATCGCGTCCGGACCATAGCGGCCCGGCTCGAAGGGCAGCGCCGGGGTGCTCACGACCGGGCCTCCCGGCGCAGTTCGTCGAGGAGCGCGTCGAGTGCCGCGGGCTCCATCCGGCCGAGCATGCGCGTGTTGTTCCGCAGCAGCACCGGGGCATCGCCGCAGGCGCCCATGCACTCCCCTTCCTTGAGCGTGAACAGCCCGTCGGCGGTGGTCTCCCCGAACCCGATGCCCAGGCGCGACTTCAGGTGCTCGGCCGCCGCGTTCGCGCCCTGCAGCGCGCAGGGGAGGTTCGTGCACAGCGTGAGCTTGTGGCACCCGACCGGCGAGAGGTCGTACATCGTGTAGAAGGAAGCGACCTCGTAGACGGCCACCGGCGGCATGCCGAGGTACTGGGCGACGAAGTCCATCGTCGCGGTCGACAGCCAGCCACGCTCCTCCTGCGCGATCGCGAGCGCGGACATCACCGCGGACTGGCGCTGCTCGGGCGGGTACTTCGCGATCTCGCGATCGATGCGCGCGAGCGACTCGGGCGTGAGCGGGACCACGGCGGTGTCAGGGGCAGGTGCGTTCATCGGATGGCACGGGGGCGGGCGCGCGGCGCTCAGCGGTCGATTTCGCCGAAGACGATGTCCTGGGTGCCGATGATGGCCACCACGTCGGCGATCATGTGGCCGCGGGACATCTCGTCGATGGCCGCGAGATGGGCGAAGCCCGGAGCGCGGATCTTGAGGCGGTAGGGCTTGTTCGCGCCGTCGGACACGAGGTAGATGCCGAACTCGCCTTTCGGGTGCTCGACTGCCGCGTAGGCCTCGCCGGCGGGCACGTGCATGCCCTCGGTGAACAACTTGAAGTGGTGGATCAGCTCCTCCATGCTGCTCTTCATGTCCACCCGGTGCGGCGGGGCGACCTTGTGGCTGTCGGACATCACCGGACCGGGGTTGCGGCGCAGCCAGTCCACGCACTGGCGGACGATGCGGTTCGACTGGCGCATCTCCTCGATGCGCACGAGGTAGCGGTCGTAGCAGTCGCCGTTCGCGCCCACCGGCACGGAGAAGTCGAGCTGGTCGTAGACCTCGTAGGGCTGCTTGCGGCGAAGGTCCCACTC
>JBIPNU010000044.1:0-10007 GCA_044370615.1 Burkholderiales bacterium | reverse complement strand
AGACGAGCAGGGCGGCGAGCAGCGAGAGGTGGCCGCCGGCACCCGTTCCGGCGACCGTGGCCTCGACCGCGCCCGCGCCGAATATCAGCGCGGGAATATACAGCGGCAGCACCAGGATCGCAGTCAGCACGCCGCCGCCCCGCAGGCCGAGTGTCAGCGCGGCGCCCACCGCGCCGAGTGCGCCCAGCACCGGGGTGCCGAGGGCGAGCGACAGCACCAGCACGCCGGTCGCCTCGGCCGGCAGGCCGAACTGCAGGCCGATCAGCGGGGCGAGCAGCGTCAGGGGCAGCCCGGTGGTCAGCCAGTGGGCGATGATCTTCGCCACCACGATCAGCGTGAAGGGATGCGGCGCGAGGGCCATCTGCTCGAGCGTGCCGTCGGCGTGGTCGGCCGCGAACAGCCGGGGCAGTGCGAGCAGCGATGCGAGCAGGGCGGCGACCCACAGCACGCCGGGCGCGATCGCCCGCAGCAGTTCGGGCTGCGGACCGATGCCGATCGGGAACAGGCTCGCCACGATCACGAAGAAGCACAGCGCGAAGGCGAGCTCCGCGGGCCGGCGCTGCGCGAGCCGCAGGTCGCGGCGAAGCACCCAGAGGATCGTCCCGATCACCGCCCGCCCCCGAGTTCCAGGGTGCGCACCCGCGCGAGCGGCAGACCGTCGCCCGCGAGCGGCTGGTGCGTG
This sequence comes from Burkholderiales bacterium, assembly GCA_044370615.1. Taxonomy (GTDB): domain Bacteria; phylum Pseudomonadota; class Gammaproteobacteria; order Burkholderiales; family CAIKXV01; genus CAIKXV01. The sequence goes on along the minus strand of JBIPNU010000044.1, from coordinate 9,325 downwards.
GCCACCACGGCGCACCCGCCCGCCTCGAGATGCGCGACGAGCCAGCGGCGCAGCCGGTCGGTCGACTCGGCGTCGAGCGCGGCGGTGGGCTCGTCCAGCACCCACAGCGCGCGGCCGTCGATCGCGAGGCGCGCCAGCGCCACCCGGCGGCGCTGGCCCTGCGACAGTGCCCGGCCCGGCAGGCCCTCGCGCCCGGCCAGCCCCGCCTCGGCGAGCGCGGCCCGCACCGCGGTCGCGCTGGCGGGTGCGCCTGCGATCGCGATCGCGTAGTGCAGGTTCTCCTCGGCGGTGAGCTCGTCCTTGATCGCCGGCGCGTGCCCGAGGTAGAGCAGGTCGGCGAAGTACGGATCGCCGAGTGCATCGATCGGCGTACCCCGCCAGCGGATGTCGCCGGCCTCCGGCCGCATCAGCCGCGCGAGGATGCGCAGCAGGGTGGTCTTGCCGCTGCCGTTGCGGCCGGTGACCTGCAGCAGTTCGCCCGCCGCGACCGTGAAACCCAGGCCGGAGAACAGCAGGCGCTCGCCGCGCGTGGCGGCAAGATCGCTCACGTCCAGCACGATGCGCTCCTGCGCGTGGCGAGCCTCACCGGTACGGGGGGGCTCGGAAGGGAGCCGACGCGATGAGTCACCACGCGAATCGGCCGGCGGCAGTACGGGATACGGGGGGCATGGGATGGCGTACGGGGGACGCGGCATTCTAGTCCAGCGCGCGGCTGCCCTCGCCGATCCGTGCCAGACGGCGCGCTCGGGCCTTCCTGCCCGACGTGCGCCTGCCGGTGCTCGGCCTGTACCCCGAGCATGGCCCGATCACCGACGACGAGCAGGAGCGACTGCTGCGCGAGTCGCTGCCCGACCTGCGCATCGTTCACCTGCCCACGCGCTATCACATGGTGCACCTGATCCACCCGGCGGCCTGCGCCCGCCACCTGCTCGGGTTCGTCGCGGCGCACGACGGGATCGCGATCGACGAGGACTGAGCGGCTGCGCTCGCCGTCGATCGTCGGCGAAGCGGGCCCCTGGCCGGGCGCGGGCGCGGCCGGGTCCGCCGCGACCGACGGGCACCGATCGCGTCAGGGCCTCTGGTGCGCCCAGGCGAGCAGCGCATCGAAGGCCGGTTGCGCGGCCTGCGCCTTCGGGTGGTTGACGATCATCACCACCACGCTGCGGCGCCCGCGCGCGTCGAGCACGTAGCCGGCGATCGCGCGCACGTCGTTGAGGCTGCCGGTCTTGACGTGCGCCTGCCCGGCGACCGGCGAACCCGCCAGTCGTCTCCGCATCGTGCCGTCGGTGGCCACCAGGGGCAGCGAGGAGACCAGTTCCGGCATGACCGGGCTGCGCCAGGCCGCGAGCAGCAGGTCGGCCAGGCCGCGCGGGGTGATGCGCTCGCTGCGCGACAGCCCCGAGCCGTTCTCCAGCACCAGCCCCGGAAGCGGAAGGCGGCGTCCTCGCGCCCAGTCGGCGATGGCCCGCTCGGACTTCGCCCAGGTCGCCGGCGCCCCGGCGCCCTGCGCGCCCAGCGCGAGGTAGACCTGCTGGGCCATCACGTTGTTGCTCCACTTGTTCACGTCGCGCACCAGTTCCGAGAGCGCCGCCGAGGTGTGCACTGCCATCGCTCGCGCGCCGGCGGGCGTCGTGGCGTCGCGCACCTCGCCGCCGAAGGTGCCGCCGAGTTCGCGCCACAGCTGGCGGAACAGCCCGCCGACGAACTCGCGGTGCGACAGCACGCTCACCGGCCGGATCCGTTCGCCGCAGCCCGGTGGGAACGAGCCGGACACTGCAATGCGCGCGCTTCCCGCCCCGCCCTGGATGTCCAAGCCGAGCTTCGCGAAGGCGTTCGCGCAGTCGATGCCCGGATCGGGGCGTACCGAGGCCGCGAACGCGACCTGCGGCAGCGCAGGCTCCAGCGTGACCGCGATCGACCCGCGCACCGGGTCGGGCATCAGCCGCAGCATCAGCGCGCGGAAGTTCACCAGCAGCGCGTCGGGCGGCGTGTTGTAGGGGCGGCTGGGCTCGCCGTCGAAGGCGCCGGCATCGCGCGCCTCGATCGCGAAGGCGCCGCGATCGAGTAGCAGGTCGCCACGGATGTCGCGGATGCCTCGCGCGCGCAGCGTGCGCAGCATCAGCCAGAACTGCTCGTGGGTGAGCCGCGGGTCGCCGCTGCCGCGCAGCACGAGATCGCCGTCCAGCACGTCGCCGCGCTGTTCGGCGCCGGACAGAAGCTCGGTGCGCCAGGTGTGCGCGGGGCCGAGGATCTCCAGTGCCGCGAAGGTGGTGAGCAGCTTGATGGTCGAGGCGGGGTTGAACGGGGTATCCGCATTCAGCACGTGCAGCGGCTCGCGTCCGTCCACCTCCTGGATCACCGCGCCGACGGCCGATTCGGGCAGGCCGGCGCGGGCCAGCGCGGCGGCCACCGCGGCGGGCAGCGCGCCGCGGGTCGCTGCGCCCGATGTCGCTGGCGACTGCGAGGCGATACGCGCCGGCGCCGGCGCGGGCGTGGCGATGGCAGCAGTGCCGGGCGACGTAGCCGCGCCCGCGCCGAGCGAGGCCGCCGGAGCCACGGCCACAAGTGCGAACAGTGCGAGCACGCGAACGATCTGCAGCGGCGCCGAGGGGCCGCGCGCGCCCTGCTGCGCGAGCGGCGGCATCATCCGAGCGCCACCTGCAGGCCTTCGCGCGCGGTGTCCACGCCGCTCCAGCCGAGACGGTCGCGCAACGCCTGCGCGAACACTGCCGCGGTGCCGGCCTCGCCGTGCGCGACCCAGGTCTGTCCCGGCGGTGGGGTGAACCCACCCAGCCAGGCGAGCAGTGCCGCCTGGTCGGCGTGCGCGGAGAGTCCGCCGATGGTGTGCACCGACGCGCGCACCGGGATCTCCTCGCCGAACAGCCTCACGCTCCGCGCACCGTCGACCAGCCTTCGGCCCAGCGTGCCCTGGGCCTGGAAGCCGGCGAAGACGACCGCGCACTCCCCGCGCGGCAGGTTGTGGCGCAGGTGGTGGCGGATACGCCCGGCGTCGCACATGCCGCTGGCCGAAATGATGACCGCACCGCCGCGCTGCTCGTTGATGGCCATCGAGTCCTGCACCGACTCGCTGAAGTGGATGCGCAGTCCGCTCCCTCCCGACTGCAGCCAGCGCACCAGCGCCACGGCCTGCTCGTCGAGCAGCGCGAGGTGTTCGAGCGTGATGCGGGTCGCCGCGGTCGCCAGGGGCGAGTCCACGTAGATGTCCATCGGTGGCAGGCGCGAATCCCGTGCCAGCTGTGCCAGCAGGACCAGCAGGTCCTGGGTCCGCCCGACGGCGAAGGAGGGAATCACCACGTTGCCGCGCCGATGCGCGAGCGTGGCCTCGAGCACCGAGACCAGTTCCTCGATCGTGTCGTCGAGCGAGCGGTGCAGGCGGTTGCCGTAGGTGGACTCCACCACCAGCGTGTCGGCGGCCTCGAGTGTCGTGGCATCGCGCACCACCGGATGGCCCGGCTGGCCGAGGTCGCCGGAGAAGACCAGCCGGTGCGGCCGCGCGCCACCGGGCAGGCGGATGTCGACGATGGCCGAGCCCAGGATGTGGCCGGCATCGTGCAGCGTGACCTCCACCGCCGGGTGCGGGCGAAACGCCTGCGCATAGGGGTGTCGCTCGAACTGCGCGATCACCGCCTCGGCGTCGGCCATCGTGTAGAGCGGAGGCTCGCTCCCGCTGCGCGCCCGCTCGTCGCCGTGAGCGGACATGGCCTCGTGGTGCGAGGCGTGCCGGGCCTTCCACGACGCCGCGCGCGCGCGGCGGCTGCGGCCCGAGGCCTTCGCCGCCCACTCGGCCTCTTTCTGCTGGATGTGCGCGGCATCGCGCAGCATCACCGCCGCGAGGTCCACGGTCGCGGCCGTGGCGTGTACCGGTCCGCCGAACCCGGCGGCGGCGAGCCGGGGCAGCAGCCCCGAATGATCGATGTGCGCGTGGCTGAGCAGCACGAAGTCGATCGACGAGGGGTCGAAGGCGAAGCGGCGACGGTTGCGCGATTCGGCCTCGCGTCCGCCCTGGAACAGACCGCAGTCGACGAGAAAGCGCACGCCCTCGGCCTCGACCAGCGCGCAGGATCCGGTGACCTCGCCGGCTCCGCCGAGGAAGGTGAGGCTGGCGGGCATGGGGTCAGTCTCCCCGGACCGCGAGCAGCGTCGCGTGCGTGGTGCGGATCATGTGCTCGGCCTCGTCCGCGCCGATCGTGTAGGGCGGCATGAAGTACACGGTATCTCCGATCGGCCTCAGCAGCAGCCCGCGGGCGAGCGCCTCGGCGAACACCGCGCGCGGGAACGCGGTGTCCGCGCCTTCGACTTCGAAGGCCCAGATCATGCCCAGGCGCCGCCAGCCCCGCACCCAGGGCTGCTCGCGCAGGGGCGCGGCCATCGCGTCGATGCGCGCGGCCAGCGCGCGGTTGGCGACGATCACGTCATCGTCCTCGAACAGATCCAGCGTGGCGAGCGCCGCGCGGCAGGCGAGCGGGTTGCCGGTATAGGAGTGCGAGTGCAGGAAGGCCCGGGTGCCGCTGTCGTCGTAGAAGGCGCGATAGACCGCATCGGTGGCGAGCACGACCGACAGCGGCAGGAAGCCGCCGGTGATGCCCTTGGACAGGCACATGATGTCCGGCACGACGCCCGCCTGCTCGCACGCGAACATCGTGCCGGTGCGGCCCATGCCGGTCATGATCTCGTCGGCGATGAGCAGTACCCCGTGGCGATCGCAGCGCTCGCGCACGCCCCGCAGGTAGTCGGGGTGGTACATGCGCATCCCGGCTGCCCCCTGCACCAGCGGCTCGACGATCATCGCGGCCACCTCCTCGCCGTGGCGCTCGAGCAGCGCATCGAGCGCGGCGAGCGCGGGTGCCACGCAGTCGGGGCAGCAGGGCGAGTCGAGGTCGGCGCGCGCCGCGGGCGGCGGGACGAGCAGCGGCGCGCCCAGCAGCGGACCGTATGCATCGCGGTAGATCGCCACGTCGGTCACCGACAGCGCGCCCAGCGTCTCGCCGTGGTAGCTGCGCTCGAGCGCGACGAAGCGCTGGCGAAGCGGCTGCCCTCGGTTGCGGGCTGCATGGAACGCGAGCTTGAGCGCGATCTCTGTGGCCGATGCCCCGTCGCTCGCGTAGCAGGCATGCTCGAGGCCAGCGCATCGCGCATCGCGCGGGGCGAGCGCGCACAGGCGTTCGGCGAGTTCGACCGCTGGCGCGTGCGTGAACCCGGCGAGCATCGCGTGCTCGAGCGTGCCCAGCTGCTCGACGATGGCCGCGCGGATGCGCGGGTTGCAGTGGCCGAAGAGGTTCACCCACCAGGAACTCACCGCATCGAGAAAGCGGTGACCTTCGAAGTCCTCCAGCCACACGCCCTCTCCGCGTGCCACCGGCACGAGCGGAAGCGTCTCGTGCACCTTCATCTGCGTGCACGGGTTCCACACGTGCGCGAGGCTGCGTGCGAGGAGGTCGGTGTTGGCACTCATGGCCGTCGGCTGCCGCCAGCGTTGTCGTGTCCGTACATCGACACCGGGCGCGCGGACGCCCTTGACGCTCGCGCGGGTTCTGCTTCAATGGAGACGAACCGAGAATACCGCGATCGCCCGCGGCCGGCCGTGCCCTGCATGCGAGAGCGCAGCAGCGCGCTGTCGCGAACCGTCATCCCCGTGATCCATCCCCTCTCAGTCCCGGAGGACATGCCATGGCGTTGAACGTGTCGCAACTCATCGACGAGCAGTGCGAGGCCGTGCGTCGGCCGCTGGTGGCCGTGACGATGGCTGCCGTGCCCTGCCGCGATACCCCGGTCATCCTCACGCTGCACTGGCACGGCTTCGTGTGCGAGCGGCTTGCCGATGCCCCCGAGGCTGCGACGGTGGCCTGGCGGCCGGTACCCAGCTCGGCGATCCAGCTCAACCTGCGCTGGAACGAGGTCGCCGACCTCGACCACGCCGCGCTCGACGCCGCATGGATCGGCGGCGCGTGGGACATGGCGCGAAGCGAACGACGCAGCTGCCTGCGACCGGGCGCGCCGGCGAGCGAAGCGCACGAGTGCCGCCAGGCCTTCAGCGCGCTGCCGCGGTCGCTCGAGGGCGACGACCTCGTGGTGGCCGAGGCGCCTGACCGGGACGAGCTGGTGTCGCTCGCCCAGGTGCGCGGCTACCTGACGTGGCTTTTCAGGCCGGTGGCGCAGGGCATCTGGAAGCCGGTGGCCGACGACGTCACGCTTGCGCCCGACGGCCGGCGCGAGCCGCCCTGCCCGGTCATCGATCCACTGCCGCCGCCCAGCGGAGGGGACCGGCGAACGGTGTGCCGCCTGGGCAAGGCGGGTTCCATCCTCGTGCAGGCCCGTGCGGCCCGCGCATCGATGGCGAGCCGCGCGCCTCGGTGCTAGGCTCGCTCCCCGCCGCTGCCCTGCCTGCAGGGCGCGCCGCGCCCGTTCGCCGAAGGCCTGGTCGCGTTCGTCAAGCGGGGCTGTCCCGCATGCCAGGCGGTGGCGCCGCTGCTCGAGCGGCTCGCCCGCGAGGGCGTCCAGCTCATCGCCTGCAGCCAGGACGATCCATCGTTTCCCGCCGGTGTCGCGGTGCACGACGATCGCGCGCTCGAGCTCTCGTTCCGCTGGGACATCGAGACCACGCCCACGCTCGTGCGCATCGCCGGGGGCGTGGAGACCGGCCGCGCGATCGGCTGGGACCGCGCGGCGTGGGCCGACCTCGCCGGCGAGCGGGTCGTCTCGATCGCCACCGACCTCGGCCTGCCGCCGATGCAGCCGGGGTGAGGGTCGCTCAGTGCGCTGCCGGGGGCGGCCGAAGAACTGCGAGCGCGGCACGGGACCCTGCCGCTGTCGGCGCCCCGCGTCCAGGTCGGCGCCTGGGATGACGCGGTCGAAGCCTGCTTCGATCGCGGCTGGACCGACGGCCTGCCGGTGGTGCCCCCCACCGACGCGCGCATCCTGCGCATGCTCGAGGGTACCCGCCGCGCGCCCGAGGAGATCGTCGGCCAGGTGCCGCCGAACCTCGCGCCCTGCACGGTCGAGCAGGTGGCCATCAATGCGGTGATGGCGGGTTGCCGGCCCGAGTACCTGCCGGTGGTGCTGGCGGCCCTGGAAGCCGCGCTCGACCCGATGTTCACGCTGCACGGGCTCACCTGCTCGACGTGTTTCTCCAGTCCGATCATCATCGTCAACGGCCCGATCGCGCGCGCGCTGGGCATGAACAGCGGCATCAACGCGCTCGGCCAGGGCAATCGCGCCAATGCGACCATCGGGCGCGCGCTCAACCTGATCGTGCGCAACGTGGGCGGCGGCGTGCCCGGGCTCATCGACCGCGCGACCCTGGGCAATCCGGGCAAGTACACGTTCTGCTTCGCCGAGGACGAGTCCGACCCCGACTGGGAGCCGCTCGCCACCCGCCGCGGCATCGCGCCCGGGCGCAGCGCGCTCACGCTGTTCCAGGGCGATGGCGTCACCGGGTTCATCGACCAGCGCTCGCGCACCCCCGAGGCACTGACCCGCTCGCTTGCGCTGTCGCTCAACACCCTGGGCCACGTGAAGCTCGCGCAGTGGCTCAACGCGGTGCTGGTGCTCTCGCCCGAGCACTACGCGATCTATCGCGCGGCTGGCTGGGACCGTCGCCGGATCGAGTCCGAGCTGCACGAGGCCACGCGCCGTCCGCGGCGCGAGCTGGTGCGCGGCGCAGGCGGCCTCGAGGAGGGTATCGCGCCCGGCCCGGGCGACGATCTCGTGCCCAAGTTCCACGATGGCGGCCTGCTGGTGGTGCGTGCCGGCGGCCAGGCGGGACTCTTCTCCGCGATGATCGCCGGCTGGACCGGCGGTCGCGTGCGCGAGGAGTCGCAACCGATCACCCGGGAGATTCCGACATGACGGCTTCCATTCCCCAGCCCACCGTGCTGCGCGACCCCACCGCCGGGCGCGGTGGCGCGCGGCGCGCGCGCGTGGCGCCGCAGCGTGCGCCCGAGGGCCTTGCCGTGGCCCTGCTCGACATCGGCAAGACCCGCAGCGACGAGTTCATCGACACGCTTGCGCCGCTGCTCGCCGCGCGCGGCATCGCCACGCGCCGCTATCGCAAGCCGACCAACACCAAGCCGGCCACGCCGGTGCTGCTGCAGACCATCGCGGCCGAGTGCCAGGCCGCGGTCGTCGCGCTGTCGGACTGAGGGTCATGCACGTCGTGCAGTCTGCACGACATCGCAGCCCTGGACCGGATGGGCATCCCGGGCGTGAACCTGGTCACCACCGAGTTCGCCGACGCTGCGCATGCGCAGTGCGATGCGCTCGCCCTGGAGGCGGCCGTGGTCTGGGTGCCCCACCCGATCCAGAACCGCACGCCCGAGGAGCTGCGCGCGCTGGCTGCGCAGTGCGTGGATGCAGTGATCGAGCGTCTGACCCCCTCTGCCTGAGTGACGCGGGCGCTGCCGTCGGGCGCGACGCCCGCCGGCCCGCGGCGAGCGCGGCCGTCGCGCGAGCCGGCACTCGAGGGCGCGTGCCTGCGTCGGCGTTCGCGCGCGCGCAGCGGTCGTCGATCCGAACGGGGAGATCCATCCGTCGACCCGCGGGTTCGCCGCGGCGCCGGGGGGTGCCGGCGAGATCGGGTCGCTCGCGCGCGGGTCAGCGTCGCCGGGCGACTCACCGGTTCGGGTGCTCGGGCGTGCCGGTTCGACGCATCGAACGGCCCCGGGGCGTCGCCCGCGCAGGGCGGAGCGCGGGCGCGCGGGAGCCGGCTGCTACAGGCCGGCCGCGAAGTCGAGCAGCCGCTCGGTGAAGCGCGCGGGCTCGTCGGCGAACAGCGCGTGCCCCGCGTGCTCGAAGGACGCGACCTGCGTGCCCGGCCGGTGGGCCTGGAGTGCGCGCGCCTGCTCGGCGAACTGCGCGGTGACCATGTAGAGCAGCGGGCGATCCAGCCCGCGCGTGATCGCGCGCCAGTGCGTGCGAGGCAGCGCGGAGGGAAGCAGCGCGAGGCTTGCCTCCAGCGGCAGGCGCAGCGCCGCCTGCACCAGCGCGCGCTGGGCCTCGTCCGACGGCGGGTGGGTGAACATCGCGCGCACGAAATCGGCGAGCGCCGCCTCGCGCTCGCGGCGCAGGCGCGCGAGGAAGTCCGCGCCTGGCGCGGGAGGCGGATCCTCGCCGACGGAGCTGTCCACCAGCACCACCCCGGCGAACGGGGCGCTGCCGAACAGGTGGATCGCCTGCAGCATCTCCAGCGCGGCCAGCGACCAGCCCACGCCCACCACCGGCGCATGCGCGCTGGCGAAGGCGTGCAGGTCCTGCGCGCGCCAGTCGATGCCGTAGCCGTGCGCGGGCAGGTCGGACTCGCCCTGGCCCC